>JALFAD010000095.1 GCA_022772525.1 Clostridiales bacterium | reverse complement strand
CTGGCAGAAATCTTTGATTTCTGACTGATGAGGGGAAAACAGGCCAATTCTTCTTCCGGGAGACCCCTCATCCGTCACGGCTTACGCCGTGCCACCTTCCCCCGAAGGGGGAAGGTCTTAATCCGCTAAATTCCCTTTTTGTCGAATAAGCGCAGAGTTCACTTCGCGGCTGGACTGAAAAGGGCCGAGTGGTGCGTAAGGCGTATGGAACGCCCTGAGTTCATCAATAGAACAGCAAATCCGAATAGGTCGGGAAGGGCCAGTGGGCCTTGTCGGTGAGGGTTTCCAGCAGATCCGCCTGACGGCGCACCTCCTCCATGTAGCCGCAGACCACCCGGTGGTAGTACATGGCGGCTTCTTCTGGCTCCGCCGGTACCTGACACAGGGCCTCCTTCAGAGAGCCAACGTGGTCGTACAGCCGGTCGGCGGCGGTACTGACCTGTCCGGCGATGTCCGTTTCCGCCCAGCAGGACAGGCCCGTGGCCCGCTTGTTGATGATGCCGTCGCACAGCTGGCGGGAATAGTTCATGGCGGCGGGGAGAATCTGGTGGAGCGCCATGTCAATCATGGTCTTGGCTTCAATGGCAACCACCTTGTTGTAGGCATCCAGATGGATGCGGTATCTTGCCCGGAACTCCGTCTCGGTGAACACTCCGTGGCGGGTCACAAGGTCAATGTTCTTATCGCTTACATAGGTGGGCAGGGCCTCGGCTGTGGAGGGGAAATTGTGCAGGCCTCTGCGGGCGGCTTCTTCCTTCCATTCCTCACTGTAGCCGTTGCCGCTGAAAATAATCCGGCTGTGTTCCGTCAGCGCCCGGCACACCAGCTTTTGGAGCGCCGCGTCAAAGTCCTCCGCCTGTTCCAGTACGTCGGCAAACCGGCCCAGCTCCTCCGCCATGATGGTGTTCAGGGCGATGTTGGGGCCGGACACGGACTGGGACGAGCCCAGCATCCGGAATTCGAACTTGTTGCCGGTGAAGGCCAGCGGGCTGGTGCGGTTGCGGTCGGTGGTGTCCTTCGGAATGGAGGGCAGCACATCCACGCCGATGCGGAGCATACTCTTTTCCGGGTCCGTATAGTTGGTGCCGTCAATGATAGACTGCACCACCGCGTTCAGTTCATCCCCCAGGAAGATGGAAACAATGGCAGGCGGGGCCTCGCTGGCACCCAGACGGTGGTCGTTTCCGGCGGTGGCTACCGTACAGCGCAGGAAGTCCTGATATTCATCCACGCCGGCGATGAAAGCCGCAAGGAACACCAGGAACTGGGCGTTCTGCCGGGGGGTCTTGCCGGGGCTGAAGAGATTCCTGCCGGTATCCGTGGACAGCGACCAGTTGTTGTGCTTACCGGAGCCGTTGACCCCGGCGAAGGGCTTTTCATGGAGCAGGCACACCAGATTGTGCTTGGCGGCGCACTTTTTCATAATCGCCATCATCTTCTGGTTGTCGTCGCAGGCGGTGTTGGCGTCGGTGTAAATGGGGGCCAGCTCGTGCTGACAGGGGGCGCCCTCGTTGTGCTTGGTCTTGCTCAGGATGCCCAGCCGCCACAGCTGTTCGTCCAAGTCCTGCATAAAGGCGGACACCCGGGTGCGGATGGTGCCGAAATAGTGGTCGTCCAGCTCCTGCCCCTTGGGCGGCTGGGCGCCGAACAGGGTGCGGCCCGTGAGCCGTAAATCCTCCCGCTGAGCGTACAAATCCTTGGGCAGAAGGAAATATTCCTGCTCCGCGCCCACACAGGGAATGACCCGCTTGGTTTCATTGTCGCCAAACAGCCGCAGAATCCGCAGGGCCTCCCGGGACACCTCGTCCATGGAGCGCAGAAGGGGCGTTTTCTTGTCCAGCGAGTCGCCGGTGTAGGAGAAGAAGCAGGTGGGGATGTAAAGGCTGGCGTCCTTCACAAAGGCAAAAGCGGTGGGGTCCCAGGCCGTATAGCCCCGGGCTTCAAAGGTGGCCCGCAGGCCGCCGGAGGGGAAACTGGATGCGTCCGGCTCGCCCCGGACCAGCTCCTTGCCGGAAAACTCCATGATGACCCGCCCGTCGCCGGTGGGAGAAATGAAGGAGTCGTGCTTTTCTGCGGTGATGCCGGTCATGGGCTGGAACCAGTGGGTGTAGTGGGTGGCCCCCTTTTCCAGCGCCCACTGCTTCATGGCCTCGGCGATTTCGTTGGCTACGTCCAGCGGCAGGTGGGTACCCTCGGCAATGCAGCGCTTCCACGCCCGGTACACTTCCTCCGGGAGCCGCTGCTTCATGGTGTACTCGTTAAATACGTCGCTGCCGAAAATCTCCGGCAGATTCCTGATTTCGCTCATAAAAGTCATGTCCTTTCCGAAAATGCTGCCAATTTTCTCAGAATATAACCATCATACCTCCTGATTCTATTCAACTTCCACGAAAAAAGCAAGGCGTGATTGTGCAGTAAAAACATTTGTCTTTTCCGCCGTGGTTTGTGCATTCCTCCAATTCCTTCCTTTCTGAATCGCAAAATGAATTTTTGCACAAATATATCTTGCATTTTTTGTTATAATCGCATATAATAAGCCCGTTATTACAGCGATTCTGCCGAAAGGATGATTTTTGTGACCCCCTATTCTTGCATGAGCACCTCCGAACTGGCACGGGAATACGCCACCGTTCTGGATGAATACGACCAACTCAAGGCACAGGGTCTGAAGCTGAACATGGCCCGTGGCAAGCCCGCCAAAAAACAGCTGGATCTGGTCAGCGGCATTCTCACCACCGTGCAGACCGCCGAGGACTGCATGGACGACGGCATTGATGTGCGCAATTACGGCGAGCTGGCGGGCCTTCCCTGCGCCCGTGAATACTGGGCCGATATTTTGGATTGTAAGCCGGAGCAGGTGTTCGTGGGCGGCGTTGCCAGCCTGAACCTCATGTATGATGTGGTGTCCCGTGCCTACACCCACGGCCTTCTCCACAGCCCCCGGCCCTGGTGCCGGGAGGAGAAGGTCAAATTCCTGTGTCCCTGCCCCGGCTATGACCGGCACTTCGCCATCGGCGAGAGCTTCGGCGCGGAGCTGGTTCCCGTGCCCATGACCCCCACCGGCCCGGATATGGACGTGGTGGAGGAGCTGGTGAAGGACCCGCAGGTGAAGCTCATCTGGACGGTGCCCAAGTACTCTAATCCTGACGGCGTGATCTACAGTGACGAAACCGTCCGACGCTTTGCGAACCTGAAGCCCGCCGCCCCGGACTTCACCATCATGTGGGACAATGCCTACGGCGTCCACCAGTTCCGGGGGGAGTATGTCCCCTTCCCCGACCTCATCGGCCTGTGCGCCGAGGCCGGGCGTCCCGACATGGTCATTGAGTTCGCCTCCACCTCCAAGATCACCTTCGCCGGCGGCGGCATCTCCTGCATGGCCTCCAGTGAGGACAACATCAAGTATTTTACCAAGCTCTTTGGCATTCAGATGATCTCTCAGGATAAGGTCAACCAGCTGCGCCATGTGCGCTTTCTCAAGGATAAGGCCCACACGCTGGAAATCATGAAGCTCCACGCCGAGGTCATGCGGCCCAAATTTGACGTGGTAAGCAAGTGGCTGAACCGGGAAATCAAGCCCTTGGGCTTCGCCCACTGGGTTGACCCGGACGGCGGCTATTTCGTCAGTCTCTACACCATGCCCGGCACCGCGAAACGGGTATGGCAGCTGTGCAGGGAGGCTGGCGTGGTGCTGACCAATGTGGGCGCCACCTACCCCTACGGCAACGACCCGGCAGATTCCAACCTGCGCATTGCCCCCAGCCTGCCCCCGGTGGAGGAGCTGGAAAAGGCCATGGAGGTTCTCACCACCAGCATGAAGCTTGCCGCGCTGGAAACGATTATGAATCAGTAACAAGAACGCTGCCGTTTCCCAAAAGGGAGACGGCAGCAATTTTGCGGCGAGTCGCCGCAGACAATGCAGGCGGCAAGGCCGCCTGCTAATGCGTGCGCAAGCTGGGTGCGTATCGTTACACCATTGGGTATGGCGGGGTATCGGCGGTACTCGATAATGTGGTAAATTCTGCTTTCCCATACTATCCAATCAATCCAATTTTAGTATACCACGTCATCTGCCCCTTGACAAGACGGTCATTCAGTGCTATGGTGTAGGGGAACTGAACAGTATCTTCAGGGCGGGGCGCAATTCCCCACCGGCGGTAAAGTCCGCGAGCGCGCAAGCGTGCCGAATCGGTGAAACTCCGATACCGACAGTATAGTCTGGATGGAAGAAGATACGCAAGGGAAGATCATACTTGCGTTTATTTTCGCGCCCTGGGGTTTCCCCGGGGCGCATTTTTTGCACAGGAGACGGTAATTATGGCTACTCTTTGGACACAAATCGCGGAAAATCTGAATTTTGCCCTGAACTGCACCGCAATTGTGGTGGTTCTCGCGCTGCTGGCAAAGCTGGCGGAAAGGTTCCTGCCGGAACGGCGCAAGGTCACCCCTGCCCGCCGGGTCAGCATCATCAGCATCTGCGCCGCCATCGCCACGGTGCTGCACATTCTGGACTTCCCCCTGCCCTTTCTGGCTCCCGGTTTCTACAAGCTGGACTTTTCCGAGCTGCCGGTGCTGCTGTGCGGCTTCTATCTGGGGCCCAGCGCCACGGTGGTCTGCGAGGGCATCAAAATTCTGCTGAAGCTGCTGCTCAAGAGCACCTCCACCGCCTTTGTGGGGGATCTTGCCAATTTTGTGGTGGGCTGCTCCTTTGTCCTGCCCGCCACCATCTGGTACCATGTGCATAAAAGCAAGCACAGCGCCATCATCGGCCTGATTCTTGGCACCATTTGTATGTCCGTGTTCGGCACCGCCTTCAACGCCGTGTACCTGCTGCCCAAATTCGCAGAGCTGTATGGAATGCCCCTGGATGCCATCATCGAAATGGGCACCGCCATTCACCCCGCCATCCACAATGTGACCACCTTCGTGGTGCTGTGCGTGGCGCCCCTGAACGTGGTGAAAGGCGCCATGGTTTCCGTGCTGACGCTGCTGCTCTACAAACGGGTGGCCCGGCCCCTGTTTGGTATTCGTTCCTAAAGGATGTCAAAATCCCCGCCGTTTTGCAACGGCGGGGATTTTTTACTGGCCAAAATGCTCGGCAACCTTGGAAAGCATCTTTCGGATAGGAAGCTGGTAGGGGCAGCGCTGCTCACAGGCGCCACAGCCGATGCAGTCAGAGGCCTTCTTCTCCATGGCCATGTAGCGGCTTCTTGCCCAGTCGGCAAGGCCATAACGCTGCAAATAGCCGTCAAACAGGAACGCGCCGGAAATGTTGATGCCCGCGGAGCAGGGCTGGCAGTAGTTGCACCGGCGGCAGAACTGGGTGCCAAGCGCGCTGCGAATTTTCTGGAAGCCCGCCTTCTCTTCCTGTGTCAGTTCGGAGGTGTCGGAAGCCGCCGCCAGATTTTGTGCAAGCTCCTTCGGCTCCGCCATGCCGGGAATCACCACGGTGACGTTGGGGTTGGCGCAGACGTAGCGCAGCGCCAGCGTGGCATCCTCGATGGCGCCGCCGGCAAGGGGCTTCATGCAGATAAAGCCGATGTTCTTTTCCGCCGCTTTGGCAATCAGGTCTTCCGACTGCGTCTCTACAATATTATAAGGGAACATGAATGTTTCCACCCATGGCAGCTCCAGCACCATACGGAAGGTGTCCAGCGAGTGGGAAGTCACGCCGATGTGGCGGATTTTTCCCGCCGCCTTCGCTTCCAGCAGGGCTTCCAGTGCGCCGCCGGGGGCCGTGACCACCGCCAGCTGCTCCGGGGGCAGGTTGTGAAGCTGGTACAGGTCGATGTAGTCCGTTCTTAAATTTTTCAGGCTCACGTCAATATCCGCCGCCATGGCCTCCTTCGTCCGGGACATACTCTTGGTGGCGACGACAAAATCCTCCCGGATGCCTTCCAGCGCATAGCCAAGATATTCCTCGCTGACGGTATAGCCCCGGGCGGTGTCGATAAAGTTCACACCGGCGTCCTTCAATTCGTGAATCAGCGTCCTCGTCCCTTCCGCGTCAATGCGCTGGATAGGAATGCCGCCAAAGCCCATGCGGGAAATCTTCAAGCCGGTTTTTCCTAAAATTCTGTACTCCATAATGTCCTCCTTATTTCCCCAATTCCTTATTTTTCGCAAACGCGGCACAGACGCAGTCCATCGCCGCCCCCCGGAAGCCCCGTTCCTCCAAAATCCGCACTCCCGCGATGGTGCTGCCGCCGGGGGAGCACACCGCGTCCTTCAGCGCGCCGGGGTGGGTGTGGGTGGAAAGGTAGATTTTCGCCGTGCCTGCCATGGTCATGGCGGCGTAATCCAGCGCCTTCGCCCGGGGCAGGCCGCAGGCAACGCCGCCGTCCGCCATGGCTTCCAGCATGAGGTACAAGTAGGCCGGGCCGCTGCCGGACAGGGCGCTGGCGGCATCCATCAGCCGCTCCTCCAGCGGGTCCAGCAGACCGCAGAGGGCCATATCTTCCAGCCAGTCCCCTTTCATTTCTTCTGTTACCAGATCGTTTGCGCAGTAGGGAATCACGCCCTTGCCCACAGAGGTCGGCGTGTTGGGCATAATGCGGATCACCGGAAGCCGGGTTCCCACAAACTCCTCGATCTGCCGGATTTCCAGCCCCGCCGCCATGGTGATGAGCAGCGGCTTTCTCTGAGCCAGCGCATTCTGAAGCGGTGCAAGCATATCCTTCATCATGTGGGGCTTCACCGCAAGGAAAATCCGGTCACAGTTTGACGCAATCGCTGCGTTATCCGAATATTGCAGGCCCAGCTCTTCTGCCAACCCCTTTGCCCTGCCGGAGCGGTCCGACACGGCGATGTCCTTCGTTTTCTGGCTCAGGGCCCGGGCGATGGCGCCGCCCATGTTGCCGCAGCCTAGAAATCCATATTTCATAGTCTCACCTGTCCGTTTCCGTGAATGATGTATTTATAGGTGGTCAGCTCCCGCAGGCCCATGGGCCCACGGGCGTGGAGCTTCTGGGTAGAGATGCCCATTTCACAGCCCAGCCCGAACTCCCCGCCGTCGGTGAACCGGGTGGAGGCGTTGACATACACCGCCGCGCTGTCCACATTGGCGGTAAAATACCGCTCCGCCGCCGGGTCGGTGGTGACGATGGCCTCGCTGTGGCCTGTGGAGTGAGCGGCGATGTGGGCAACTGCTTTCTGAACGTTCTCCACGCATTTCACCGCGAGAATGTAGTCTAAGAATTCCGTGTCGAAGTCCCGTTCCCCAGCGGGAGTGCCGGGAATGTACTTTGCCGCTTCCTCATCCAGCCGCAGCTCCACCTTTTGTCCGATGCGCGCATGGAGCTTTGGCAGGAATTCGGCGGCAATTGCCTTGTCCACCAGCAGCACCTCCTCAGCGTTGCACACGCTGGGGCGGCTGGTTTTGGCGTTCTCAATGATATTCAGCGCCATTTCCTGATCGGCGGTTTTTTCCACATAGACGTGGCAGATACCGGTACCGGTGGCGATGCAGGGCACCGTCGCATTGCGGACGCAGGCGGAAATCAGCCCCGCGCCGCCCCGGGGAATCAGCAGGTCAACATATCCATTGGCAGTCATCAGCGCCGTGACGCTGTCCCGGCTGGTGTCCTGCACCAGATTGACCGCCGTTTCCGGGATGCCCACATCTTTCAGTCCCGCCCGCAGAGCGTTCACAATGGCGCCCGCGCTGCGGAAGGCCTCCTTGCCGCCCCGGAGGATGCAGACGTTTCCGCTTTTTAAAGCGAGTGCCGCCGCGTCGCTGGTGACGTTGGGCCGGCTCTCATAAATAATGGCAATGACGCCCATGGGGACGCTGACTTTATCGATTTTCAGCCCATCCGGGCGGGTATGGCTTTCCAGCGTCAGCCCCACCGGGTCGGGAAGCTCCGCCACCTCCCGGATTCCCTTTGCCATGCCAGCAATTCTCTCAGGCGTCAGCCGCAGACGGTCCAGCATCACATCGGACACATGGCCCTTTGCCGCCTCCAGATCCAGCGCGTTCGCGTCCAGGATGGTTTTCTCGCAGCTTATCAGGCTGTCCGCCATGGCGTTCAGAGCGGCGTTTTTCTCACCCGCTGTCAGGCGGGAGATTTTTGATTTCGCGGCCTTTGCCGCTTCCAGCATTTCCTTCATTCCCGTTCCCCCACAAATCTGGTGCCCACCGGCTTCCCCTCCACGATATCATAGAGGGCGGCGGGGTTATTCCCGTTGGCAATCACCATTTCACAGCCGCAGCCCAGACAGATTTCCGCCGCCCGGAGTTTTGTCACCATACCGCCGGTACCCTGCGTGGTGCTGCTGACGCCCGCTAGCTTTTTGAGTTCCTCGTCCACCCGGCGCACCACCGGCAGCAGCGTCGCGGACTGGTCGGTGTGGGGGTCGGCGGTGTATAAGCCGTCAATATCCGACAATAGAATCAGCAGCCGCGCCCCCACGCTCCTGGCAACCTCCGCCGCCAGAGTATCATTATCGCCGATGACGATTTCCTCCGTGGCAACGGTGTCGTTCTCGTTGATGACCGGCACCACCCCCAGCTCCAGCAGCCGGGTCAGGGTGTTCGTAAAATTGGCATGGCGGGTCTCGCTGCGCAGATTCTCCGCCGTAATGAGCAGCTGGGCCACCGTGTGATGGTACTCGCTGAACAGCTTGTCGTATATGTACATCAGCTCACACTGACCCACTGCCGCCGCGGCCTGCTTGGTGGGAATGTCCTGAGGCCGGTTTCGCAGTCCCAGCTTACCCACCCCCATACCGATGGCGCCGGAGGAAACCAGAATCAGCTCGTGTCCGGCGTTGCGGATATCGCTCATGGTCTTGCACAGGGCCTCCACCCGCCGGATATTCAGCTGTCCGGTGGCATAAGCCAGCGTAGAAGTGCCGATTTTGATAACGATGCGCACGGCTATCCCTCCTGCAGGAAAATACTCTGATATTGCTTATGGGGTTGACTCAGCAGACCGAAAAATGGAATTTACCGCTCTCAAGCCTCCCCTGATAGGGGAGGTGGCCGAGCGTAAGCGAGGTCGGAGGGGTGG
>JALFAD010000047.1 GCA_022772525.1 Clostridiales bacterium | reverse complement strand
CTATGCCGGTTTTTTTCGGGCCGGCACCCACGATGTGGTGGAAAACCGGCGGTGCCTGATTTTGCCGGAGGAAACCGATGCCGTCAAGGATGCGGTTATGGATTATGTCAACCAATTCCGGGTATCCGTCTACAACGAATCCAGCCACACTGGCCTTTTGCGGCACATCTACGTTCGCCGGGGCGCGGTAAGCAAACAGATTCTGGTGTGCCTTGTGTGCAACGGGGAGAAACTGCCCAAGGTCGATGCGCTGCTTTCCCGACTGCAAAGAATCCCCGGCTTTACCACGCTGGTGCTCAGCGTCAATACGAAAAAGGGCAACGCCGTGCTGGGAGACAAATTCGTGACGCTCTATGGCCCGGGCTATATCGAGGACACCCTCTGCGGTCTGAACTTCCGGCTGTCCCCCCGGTCGTTCTATCAGGTGAACCACCATCAGGCCCAGCGGCTCTACGAAACCGCCATTTCTCTGGCAGGTATTGCGAAGGAGGACACCGTCCTCGACCTGTACTGCGGCGTAGGCACCATCACGCTGGCTATGGCCTCCGCCGCCGGAAAGGTTATCGGTGTGGAGGTCATTCCCCAGGCCGTGGAGGACGCCCGGGACAACGCCCATCGAAACGGCATCGAAAACGCGGAATTCTTCTGCGGCGATGCCGGTCAGGCGGCGCTGGAGCTGGAGAAAAACGGCGTTCGCCCGGATGTGGTAGTGGTAGACCCGCCCCGGAAGGGCCTGAACGCCGACACCATCGAGGCCTTATCCCGGATGGCTCCCCGGCGCATCGTCTACGTCTCCTGCGACCCGGCGACGCTGGCCCGGGACGTGGCCCTTCTTAAGCAACGGGGCTATACTCTCCAATCCGCCACCGCCCTTGATTTATTCCCAAAATGCGCCCATGTGGAGACGGTAGTATTGATGTCAAGGGTAGAGAAATAAAGTGTGAAAAACAACCTGTTTCAAGCATTTTCGGTAAGATTGGCTGACATCCAAATCACCAACTCACCTGTTCGGAAATGTGCGAGAGAATATATCTGCCCAAGCGGAAGACCGGCAGAAAAATTGAGTTAGTGGATTAGATATTTGGCACTAACAGCAGTTCGGAGCACTCGATTATCTATGAAATTGAGTGTGTAGAATTGCACTGATTATAGAGTGAACGGAGTTGTGAAAATGGGACAATTAAAACTGAAAGATTTATATATTGGTAAAACTGATGGATACAACGAATTTTTAGAATACGGAAGTGATGTATGCCGCAATCTATTTTTTGAGTATCCCAATCTAGACATAAGCAAATTACTTGACGGCTCAGTATATTATATCTGTGGTGATAAAGGCACTGGAAAAACCATGTTGCTCAAATATGTTGAGTCACTTATTGCAGATAATCCCGACACCAATTTTTCTCAGTTTATTCGATTTAAGAAAGATGTTGACGAAGACCAGAGAAATCAGTTGAAAAGAGCAGCACTCCCGCAAGCACCTTTTGAAGAAATCATTGAAAGTGAAATTCCAACAGATACTACTATTGATTGCGTTCTGGCATGGCAAGTATATTTAATTAAGGTAACAGTAAATCGTTTAAAAGCAACAGAGTGCGGCGTTTTTGAACGGAACGATACATGGAGCAAGTTATGCTCATTGCTAGATGCTATATACAACGATAAAAATGATACCAATCCCTTAAAGAAGATTTTGCCCAAAATAAAAAAGGGCAATGTCGAGATAACGGCTGCAAGTGTGGCCAAACTAAATCTGGATCTTGAATGGACTGACGATTCGAAAAAAACTGTCCCATTTGTCAATGTAGGCAAAAAGGTTGTCGACTTGTATAGTTCATTAACTCCTTGCGAAAATCGCATCTATGTTTTTGTTGACGAATTAGAACTCTCATTGAAGAAAACCAAAAAATACGAGAGGGACATTACATTAATCCGTGATTTGATTTTTGCAGTACAATACATGAACGAAATATCAAAATTAAATGGCTATAATGTCTTTCTAATAACTGCAATCCGAAATGAAGTATACCAACATGTCAAGTCAAAAGGCCTAGAAATAAACAAGCCCATTCACGATTTTGGCATTCAAATTGATTGGAGACAGAAAGGTGGCAACATTCAAGAACATCCTTTGCTAAAAATGCTTGCTCGACGTTTTCAATACAGTGAGGAGTATCATGGCTTGACTCCAACTCCAAATATATATTCTAATTATTTTCTACCTGAAGTCGGTCGTGCAAAGGTTCCTATTTATAATTATATCTTGGATCAAACATGGTATAGGCCAAGGGATATTATCCGCTTGTTTTCTATTATTCAATCTGTTGCTGGAGAAAAAAATTATATTGACCAGCAGACATTTGAAAGCGTCAAACAACGCTATTCAGAGGAATCGTGGGCAGAATTTGAGGAAATACTGACAGTAAAATACTCCGATCGAGAAGTTGGTGGAATAAAGATTGCATTGACTGGACTCCAAGTTCCGTTTACTGTTTCAGATTTTGAAAGAAGCATAAACGGGAAAGCCAGCGTATTTGAAGAAGTGGAATTATTACAAAAGAAAAAGGCAGCCTTTATATTACGTGACTTGTATGATATTGGCGTCATAGGTAACTACGGCGATTTCCCACGTTTTTCTTTCAAAGGCGAAAAAGATATCGATCCTCTCCTTCCGCTGACTTTCCATTATCCGCTTCTTAGATATTTTAAAGCATCAATCAGGAACAAAGAAAACGGGTTAGACGTATACAAATAAACAACAAGCCCTCCCGACCATCAATCATGGTGGTCAGGAGGGCTTTGTTGTTCCCGCATCACTATTCTGCATCTATGTCCACTTTAAGGCCAGATTTCAACTCGACCGTATAATGGTCCTCAAAAATCGTAACCTGCTTGAACCAACGCCGGACTAGGGTATCGTCGAATTCCGTCAGTTCGGCAGGTTGGCTGCGGATAAAATCTTGAAGCTCCGTAAGGCGCTTAATCTGCTCGTCTCTTGCTACCGTGTCAACGGTGGTCTGCTGTTTCAGTTCCCGGAGCCGGAAAATCTCATCGGCAATCTCATCGTAAGCTTCCTTGCCGTTGGCCTTCTTGAGAAGCTCCTGCTGAAGCTCCAGCAGCTTCTCATCGATGGCATCTGCAGATGCTGTGGCTGATGCGTGAATAACCGCTGCGATGTTCTGCTGGAGCTGGCACTGGTATCTTTCCCGGTCGCCCAGCAGCTCGTTCAGGGCGGCAACTACAACTCTCTGCAGTTCCAGCTCATTGACGGTCCGCGCGTGGCATTCATGCCCGGTCGGCTCCAGCCTGCTAACGCACCGCCAGACAATGGATTTGTAGCCGCGATTGTTCCAATGGATTCGCCGGAACTGTTCACCGCACTCGCCGCAGACAATCATTTGGGAAAAGCAATGGTTGCAGCTATATGTGTGCTTCTTCCCGTTCGGGCCGGGCTTTACAGAGCTTCTCCGAACCAGTTCTTCCTGCACTCGCATGAAAATGTCTCGCGGAATGATGGCCTCATGGTCGTTCTCTATCCTGTGTCCACAGCAAACCGGCTGTATTTCTGTGCGGCTTCCACGTTCTTCTCTACATCTCCGGAATAGGGAGAGCAGATATAAACGATAGGCCGAAATGCGCGAAGTGCCCGTTGCTCCTGCTCGATGCGGGTCAGTGCCTCATACGCGGTTGGGTCATCGTAACCCTCGCTGTTTTTCTTGCTTACACACATATCTTTCAACCTCCAATCCGATGGGAGCACCTCCATCTGCTATCCAATGGAGGATTTCTCCCAATCTGAACGAAAGAAAATCAATCTTTCTTATAGAAATCTGTTTCATATCCATCGGCCCGGAGCTTCAGCCCTTTGGCCCAGGGCGGAGTGCGGCCCATCTGTTCGCAGATCGCATCCACGCTCACTTCCAGTGAGGCTTCAATGACAAGTTCGTCATGGATATGCATGGTGATAAAGCAGTGCTGGAGGGTACGCATGGCGTAGCAGAGAATGTCCCGGGCGGTAGCCTGCACGATATTTTCCACGAGCTTCGGACCATAGGTTTCGAGTCGTTCCCATTTTTTCGTGCTGCCAATGCCCTCATAGGTAATGCAGTCCCCACCAAATTGGTTCTGGCCAATCTTTGGCTTCACATAGGTCAGCTTCCGACCGGAAGGAAGGGTAATAAACATCATCCCGCTCCGGTAGGCAAACGTAATACCCGCAACATCCTCGTCGATATGCTTCTGGACAGCATTCATGGCCGCCCGGTCCACATCCCACCAAAATCGAACAATATTGGGGTTGGAGGTACGCCAAGCGTTCACCAGCGGATGGAGTTCCTCTTCGGACAAGCCCATCTCCAGAGCCCCCATTGCTTTCAGGGCACCGACGCTGCCGCCATAGCCGAGAGCCAGTTCTGCAATTTTGCCTTTCTGCCGCAGATGACCATTGATACCGTGCTTTTCCACGGGCACTTTAAACATCTGACTGGCAGATGCGCAGTAAATGTCGCCGCCGTTTGCAAAGACATCCTGCCGCCACTGTTCCCCGGCAAACCAAGCCAGCACTCGGGCCTCAATGGCAGAAAAATCCGCAACAATGAATTTGTAACCGGATTTGGGGACAAAGGCGGTGCGGATCAGCTGGGACAGCGTATCCGGCACATCTTCGTACAGCATCTGTACGGCCTCAAAATCTCCGTTTCGAACAAGGGAACGGGCCTCCGTCAAATCCGGCAGATGATTCTGGGGCAGATTTTGCATTTGAATGATACGCCCGGCCCACCGACCAGTTCGATTGGCCCCGTAGAATTGGAACATCCCACGAGCACGACCGTCGGCGCACACGGCCTTTTCCATGGCCTGATATTTCTTAACAGAGGATTTCGCCAACTGTTGCCGGAGCAGAAGAACTTCCCGCTGGTCAGGCGGTGCGGTTTTTATGGCCTCGGCCACAGCCTTTTTTCCAAGGGAATCCAGTTCCAACCCATTCTCCGAAAGCCATTGCTTCATCTGCTGGACAGAATTGGGATTTTCCAATTTGGTCAGCCGTTTCATGCCAGCAAGGAGTTCCTGACGGGAACGGGTATCCATTTCAATGGCCTGATGGACCAGATCCATATCCAGCGCGACACCCCGGTCATTGATCTCCTGATCAATGTGATATTCCTCCCAGACAGACTCCGGGACCGGGAACTTGGAAAGTTTGGCCTGAATGGACATTTCCACTTCCACATCGCGCACGTTGTAATTACCGATATAGCGGCAGGCCCATTTGGATCTAATCTAAAAGTTGAATGCTTTGTCCCCAGCGGTTTTCCGATTATTGACGGAGCAAATCTGAAGGGATATAAAGTCACTGACAATTTAACAAAGTTTGTCACAGAGGAGAAGGCAAGATCATTGAGTCGGTCGATTGCTCATCGCGGAGATGTTGTGGTCACAATAAGCGGGACACTTGAAAGTCTGAATTCCACGGGAAAAGAACTATCTGAGTCGGATCTGATCCGAAACTATGTCCTTATGGGATTGGAGCCTTCGGAGCAGACCTATGTCTATGAGCATCTATGGAGACCGATGGAACAGCTTTTTGTCTACGAGACACAGGATTCTGTCATGGATAGCTTTTTCCGCCATTATCTGACGATGAAGCTCACCCGTATTCCGAAGCAGGGCCGGGTATATGAAGAATTCAAGTTGTATCATTTGAACTGCGAATTTGGCACCATTAGGGAACTCTGTCAGGATTTGCTGAACTATGCCAAGTTCTACACAGACATTGTGTTTAAGCGAAGCAACAATGCAGAACTGAAACGACTCTATGAAGATATCGTCGACCTGAGAATGGAGGTTTCCTATCCATTCCTGCTGAAAGTGCATAATGACTGCGCAGAGGGCACCATTACTGAGGACAATTTGAAGGAAATACTGCGTCTTTGCATCAGCTATGTTCTCAGACGCAGCATCTGTGATATCCCAACGAATTCCATGAACAAGACCTTTGCCACCCTCCGGAATTCTATCAGACCGGATGATTACATGAATTCCGTCAAGGCGTTTTTCGTTTTGCAGGATACATACAAGGAATTCCCGGATAATGATAAATTCGTGGCTGCATTTATGTCCCGGGATATCTATACAATGCGTGCAAGAAACTATATTCTCAGCCGTCTTGAAAATTTCGGGAATAAAGCGCCGATTATCATCGAAAACTATACGATTGAACATATCATGCCGCAGAACACCAGTCTTTCCCCAGAATGGCAGCATGATCTGGGCGTCAACTGGAAGGAAATCCAGAAGACCTATATTCACACCATCGGAAACCTGACACTGACAGCTTATAACTCTGAAATGAGTGATCGTCCATTTATGGATAAAATGAATATGCCCGGCGGATTTAAAGAAAGTGCGCTGAGGCTCAATGCGTATTTGGTTAAGCTGACAGAATGGAATGAAGACCACATCAAGGAAAGAGCACAACAGCTTGCTGCCAAAGCTGTGCAGATTTGGCCCTATCCCAGCTTGACAAATGCGGAATTGGCACCTTACACGGCCGAGGAGAAGTCTGCACCGAAATATACTCTCGAAACCTATGATATTAACGCATTTACCAAAATACTGTTTGAAACTCTGGATAGACGGATTATGAATTTGTCTCCGGCTGTAAAGAGAGAATATAAGAAACTGTATATTGCGTATAAGCTTGATACCAATTTTGTAGATATTGTCGTTCAGAAACAGCGGCTGCGTATTTCGGTAAACATGAAGTTCTTCGAAGTGTATGACCCGAATGGAATATGTCGCGATGTCACCGGCCTTGGACGCTGGGGAAATGGCGATGTCGAGCTGTTCATGGAACATACATCGGATATTGATCGGGTGATGGAGATTATTGAACAGTCGTACAAATTGCAGGCGGATTGATGAAATCTGCTGAGACAACATCTGCTTCGGGTCGAGTGCATAAGGCGTTCGCGGAAACCAGTCACCGTGGACTTATCCCCCAAACGGACAGGCAGGGTTGAGGCAACGGCATATTTTACATTTCTTCCTCGCTGGTATTATATAGTAGCGAAAGAAATGAATCGACCTCTTTCCGAGAACTGCCGCGCTCTAGACCTCGGATTTGATGTCAGGCTTATCTCGCCCATTTCGGGTGTAGAGCAGTTCCCACGGACACACGGAGAATCTGACATCATTTCCGGCCTGTCGAGCCATGTAGAAAGTATCTGTTGTTTAGTGCAGGATTTTTCCCGTGTCCTATCACAAGAAAGCGGTATATAATGCATACTGGAACAACGCAAAATACCCTGAAAGCCAAGACTTTCGGAGGCTCAACAGATGCAATGGCGATATGGATGGTCAGGATTGCGCTGTGATACCCGAAAGGGTTTTCAGCGTTTCACAATCCGGCGTGGATTTTCAACCGCCGGCTTTGTCCAGTGCGCATTGCTATTACCAGTTCCTGTCTGACGTCCAGACAGCCATCCCCGCCATCAATGCTTTCTGTTTCTGCAATTCTGACGGGCAGATACTGCCAAGAGAGCAGGCAGACAGTATGCAGACACAATGGATGACTCTCTACGAAGCCGCCCAATACAATAATCTCTTCGGCAAAAAAGAACGCAGCCGGGTTCTGTACCCATAAGAAGCTCTCCGCCAACCTTTTACCGGGCTGGCGGACATTCTTTTTTGGAAAATATGCAAAAATTCCCAAGAATTTATTTGCAATTTTTTGACGGATATGTTATACTGTATCAGTCAAACATAGACAGTCGAAATATATAACCATGCAGGCGGTTTTGGCACGTCTGAAGATAGGAAAGGGGTATTTAACGAATGTCTCACAAGTACGTTTATCTGTTCACCGAAGGCAACGGCAAAATGCGTGAGCTTCTGGGCGGCAAGGGCGCGAACCTCGCGGAAATGACCAACATCGGTCTGCCTGTCCCCCAGGGCTTTACCATTTCTACCGAGGCCTGCACCAAGTATTACGAGGATGGCCGCACGATCAACGCTGAGATTCAGGCGCAGATCATGGAATACGTGGACAAGCTGGAAACCATCACCGGCAAGAAGTTCGGCGACCTGGAAAATCCGCTTCTGGTCTCCGTCCGTTCCGGCGCCCGGGCCTCCATGCCCGGCATGATGGACACCATCCTGAATCTGGGCCTGAATGAGGACGTGGTGGGCGTCATGGCTGCCAAGTCCGGCAACCCCCGCTGGGCGTGGGACTGCTACCGCCGCTTCATCCAGATGTACTCCGATGTGGTCATGGAAGTGGGCAAGAAGTACTTTGAAGCCCTCATCGACCAGATGAAGGAGCGCAAGGGCGTCACGCAGGACGTGGAGCTGGATGCCGATGATTTGAAGGAGCTGGCCTTCCAGTTCAAGGCCGAGTATAAATCCAAGCTGGGCGTGGACTTCCCCACCGACCCCAAGGAGCAGCTGATGGGTGCCATCAAGGCCGTGTTCCGCTCCTGGGACAACCCCCGCGCCAATGTTTACCGCCGTGAGAACGACATTCCCTATTCCTGGGGCACCGCCGTCAACGTCCAGTCCATGGCCTTCGGCAACATGGGCGACGACTGCGGCACCGGCGTTGCCTTCACCCGCAACCCCGCCACCGGTGAGAAAAAGCTGTTCGGCGAGTTCCTGACCAACGCTCAGGGCGAGGATGTGGTGGCCGGCGTCCGGACCCCCATGCCCATCTCCGAAATGGCGGAGAAGTTCCCCGAGGCCTTCGCTCAGTTCACCGACGTCTGCCGGATTCTGGAGAGCCACTACCACGATATGCAGGACATGGAGTTCACCGTGGAGAACGGCAAGCTCTATATGCTCCAAACCCGTAACGGCAAGCGTACCGCTCCCGCCGCTCTGAAGATCGCCTGCGACCTGGTAGATGAGGGCATGATCGACGAAAAGCAGGCCGTTGCCATGATCGAACCCCGGACTCTGGACAGCCTGCTGCATCCCCAGTTCGATGCCAAGGCGCTGAAAAACGCCCAGCCCGTGGGCCGTGCTCTGGCCGCTTCTCCCGGCGCTGCCTGCGGTAAGATCGTCTTCACCGCCGAGGATGCCAAGGCCTGGGCTGACCGGGGCGAGAAGGTAGTCCTGGTTCGTCTGGAGACCTCTCCCGAGGACATCGAGGGCATGATGTCCGCTCAGGGCATCCTGACCGTTCGCGGCGGCATGACCTCTCACGCTGCCGTGGTTGCCCGTGGTATGGGCCGCTGCTGTGTCTCCGGTTGCACCGAGATCAAAATGGACGAGGAGAACAAGACCTTTGTTCTGGCGGGCAAGACCTACCGCGAAGGCGACTGGCTGTCTCTCGACGGCTCCACCGGCTGCATCTATGACGGTCAGATTCCCACCGTGGACGCGGAAATTGCCGGTGAATTCGGTCGTATCATGGCTTGGGCCGATAAGTACCGCACCCTGAAGGTGCGTACCAACGCCGATACCCCCCGTGACGCCATCAAAGCCCGTTCTCTGGGCGCCGAAGGCATCGGCCTGTGCCGTACCGAGCACATGTTCTTCGAGGAAGGCCGTATCGCCTCCTTCCGGGAGATGATCTGCTCCGACACCGTGGAGGAGCGGGAGGCCGCTCTGGCAAAGATTGAGCCCATGCAGCAGGCTGACTTCGAGGCCCTGTATGAGGCCATGGAGTCCTACCCTGTCACCATCCGGTTCCTGGATCCCCCGCTGCATGAGTTCGTGCCCACCACCGAGGAGGAAATCGCCGCGCTGGCAAAGACCCAGAACAAGACCGTGCAGGAAATCAAGGACATCATCGCCTCCCTGCATGAGTTCAACCCCATGATGGGTCACCGCGGCTGCCGTCTGGCAGTCACCTATCCCGAAATCGCCGCCATGCAGACCCGCGCCGTCATCAAGGCCGCTCTGGCGGTCAAAGGCCGTCATCCCGACTGGAATCTGGTTCCCGAGATCATGATTCCCCTGACCGGCGACGTGAAGGAACTGAAGTTCGTCAAGGACGTGGTGGTGAAAGCCGCTGATGCCGAAATCGCCGCTGCCGGTGCCACCCTCAAGTACGAGGTCGGCACCATGATCGAGATCCCTCGTGCCTGCCTGACCGCCGACGAGATGGCGAAGGAAGCCGAGTTCTTCTGCTTCGGCACCAACGACCTGACCCAGATGACCTACGGCTTCAGCCGTGACGACGCGGGCAAGTTCCTGGACGCCTACTATGAGCACAAGATCTTTGAGAACGATCCCTTCGCCAAGCTGGATCAGACCGGCGTGGGCATGCTGATGGAGATGGCTGTCACCAAGGGCAAGGCCGTCCGTCCCAGCCTGCACTGCGGCATCTGCGGCGAGCACGGCGGCGACCCTGTGAGCGTTGAGTTCTGCCACAAGATCGGTCTGGACTACGTCTCCTGCTCTCCCTTCCGGGTACCCATCGCCCGCCTCGCCGCCGCGCAGGCTGCGATCAAGGATGGCAGGAATTAAGTGATTTTGTTGTTTTTGGGAATCTCACACATCCTCTAACCGCCCGAAAAAGGCAACTTTGCGCAGCCTGAGACCTCCCAAGAAAAACTAAGAATTTAAGACCTTGTGTAGTACATTTCGGTGTACTGCATAAGGTCTTTTTTTCTTCTTATTTTGTCCTTGCAAATCACTCAGCCACCCCTGCTTTCCTCCCCTTCGGGACATGAGCAGACCCAGAAAAGATATCCATTTTCCTCTTGGCAAACTCCAATTCTCCCCCATTATATTATCGTTCCAACCCCAAGAAACGGGCGGGAAATCCCCGTATTTTTCTTTTCAAGAATCCAACGGGAAAAGGATAGGGTCAAGAAAAGGCCCTGCAACTTTCCTGATTGATTCCAAACTTTTCTCCCCAGTTTCCTATCAATTTCTTTTATTTCTCTGGCTATATCTTGCTTTCTCCCTGTTTTTTAGAGAGAAAAGGAAGAATAATACGGAAGGCAAAAGCGCCTTAATTGCAAATTCCTCTTACCGTCAAGGATGCGGGTGGGTTTCAGTTTCACTATCGCCATGATTTGATTCCTCTGTAATTTGTCCGGCTTCCAGGCGGGCGTAGACCTTCCGCATGAGAAGCTGCTCCGCCAACACCGGAAGGCCGCCGCCAAGCAGCACCCAGCCGGGGACGGCAATCACCAGCAGATCAATGTTCCATACAATCAGCGCGGGGAACAGGGCGGCGGCAGCCAGCCCCACCAGCACAACGTGGGGATTGGCGAGGCTCAGAAGCACCGCGTTTTTCAGCACCGTCCGCAGGGGCAGACGGTAGCGGGTCAGCACCGGGAAGGCCAGCGTCAGGGTGAACACCCCCACGATCATGCCCAGCACACCGACGGCCTGGCAGGCGATGCCCGTAAGCCCGGGATTATTCAGGCCGATGGTAAAATCCGCCCAGCTGATGAGCAGCACGACCCCCAGAATCACAGTCACCGCCGTGCCCTGCTTCCAGTTCTCCCGGAAGCCGTGCCAGAAGCCGCTCCAAACGGTATAATGTTCACAGGCCGCCATTTTTCGCGCCACAGAATGCATGGCGGCGGTGGACGCGCCGATAGTAACAACAGGCAGGCAGCAAACCAGCCACAAAACATTCAGCAGCACCAGATCACAGCTGATCTGCGCCCACTCTCCGATGGTTCTTCTTGGCATGTCCATAGCCGTATCCTCTTACTTTCCTAAATATTCCACGATGAGCTGGCGCCTGCGGGCTGCGCAGGGGAAGCACACGTTGGGCACAAAGCCCCGCTCCTCATACCACGTTTCGGGTGTCAGCGGGAAGTTGTCGTAACGTTATAATACCTTACTTGGCTCGTTCCTGTCAAGGATTGTGCTGCCGATTGATACTGATATTCAAGAGGAACTATAATTTGCGAGAATTGATATTTGAAGTTTTTTATTGGTAAGCGTCAAATTCCCCATCAAATAGGCTGCCGGCAGGCTCCAAGCGAGTCTGCCGGCCAGTCAATTCTCTTCATCTGTGGAGATCCATGCACTGCCCAAGGCGCAAGCCATGGGTGTTTTTTGCCTACCATCCACACTCCTCCGGAATCCCTGCGCATCTCGCGTCAAGACTACCGCACCCCGGGTTCGGGGTGCGGCATCTGCTTTGGTCACGGCACCAGATTTTGCAGAATTTTGGCATTGGTGTAGACAATGTAGTCCGATGCCAGCGTTTCCGGAATTTCCTCGCCATCCGCATTCAGCAGCACCGCGGTCAAGCGTACCCTGTAGTTGGCATACCAGCCCTGAACACCTTCAGTTTCCAGTGCATCGCCGGTTACTGGGACCAGGTCGGTGATAATGATGTCATTTCCGGTGTCCGATCTGCTAAATGCACGATCCAGATAATAGCAATCGGATTTTGTCGTAAACGCCGTTTCCACCGTGTTGCCGTTCTTGTCTTTCGTGATTTCCTTCGGTGCCGGCAGGTAGGACGCGATATTTTGGATGGGGCTGCTCATCTGATAACCGTCATTCTTTTTCTGGAACAGCTCGATCTTATAGCGAATTTTCTTCGCATTCCTCAGAGTCTCCTCACTAACCGCGGAATAATCGTACCTTCCCTCCGCACGGATTCCAACGCTGTCTCTATCCAGCGGATTGATGCCCAGCTGTCGGGTTTTTCCGTCGGTACCATACTTGTCGATGGCATCGTAGGTCATGGACGCATAGGACGGGCTCTTACAGTAGAATTTCTCTGTACCATCGTCTGCTTTTTTCAGCTTTGTGATCTGCAGCTGTCTGGAATCTGTTGCCACACGAGATTCCGCATGGACGAACAGGCCGGTCTGTGTATCGCCCTCCCCGCGTTCCGGGAAAACCTGGCCCACATTGTTACCATAGGACAGCGTAATGACCGCTTCCACCGTAACTTTGTCAGGATTCTGTTTCAGCAGATCAACCAGTTTTTGGTTATCCTTAGTCGGATCGCTTGTGATGGTCAGAACATTCTGATCCGTGGGATTCTCGTTACCCGACGAAACTTCCGTACCATCGATCTTGTACGTCCAGTGGATATTCTCCGCGCCGATCAGCCAGTCGCTCACGGCGCCCTTGTCATTCTTCCTCAGGCTGACCGCGAATTGGTGGTACAATTTGGTGGGCGCCCAGTTCGCGTATTGCAATTTGCCTGCATCCGTTAGGCTAATCTCGCTTTTCAGGGTAATCTCGATGGCGTCGTTATTCTGCATTTCTCCGCTGGTAATCTCCTGCGTTCCACGGAGTTGCTTAGTGGTGATCGTAATCGTCGGTTCCTTGATTCCATCATAGATTACGTAGTGCTTTACCTCATTTCCGATTGGACTGACACGCACCGGCAGGGCATCTTCCGTTCGAGTCAACGGATCAGTTGCAGCCACCGTTAAGTAATTGTTAACCACGCTTATACCGTCGGTTTCGGGGATTTCAATCGTCAGGTAATAACCCTCAGGATTTTTCAGATAGTCCTTGTCTGTCCCTTCTCCAACGTTTACATCTCCAACGGTCAGGCAGCAGAGGCCCTCTGTTTCTGTCGTTGCCGGACGGTAATGCTTATTCCCTACTCTGACTGTTGCATTAGTCTCATCATTCGTCTCCACATATTTATTGTCCGAGTCTTCCTCCCAACCAGACACGGTAATCCCCAGCATATCACAAATGGGGGAGGAATCAAACTTCTGCCCACTGCTATCCTTGAAGTAAGTCTCCAGCTTGAAAGCGCGTTGGTCCTCTCCTCCGGTCATTTGGTAGTAGTACACCTGCCCAGTTTGTGCATTTACCAGAGTAAGTTTTGTATCCTTAGGAAGCGTTGTACCACCATCGCCAATCAAATCCAGCGTTTTCTCGTAGTACCACCGCAGGTTGGAGCCATCGTTCAACGCATTCTGCCACTCATCCCCGGGTCGCTCATAGTTGTAGGTGATGTAAGCAGTGACGGGTTCATCGAAGCCCGCTGTGGCATAGCCGGTTTTACTGTAGTCCCCGCTGAAATAGTTGGTGCCAGCCAGACGTTCAAACGTAACCTTTGCCTGCATGACCTTCTTGATGAGCACCGGGACGTAGAGGTGGAAATAATCGCCTGGGTTGGTGGTGGTTGTTGTGGGATTTTTGTACTTCACGTCCAGCAGGGTGAACTGGTTCTTGCCGTTGTCGAAGGCGCCGGATTTGCAGACAAAGCGGTTGTCATCGGACGTCGGCGTCAGAGTGGACGTTTGTGTTTTCACGAACGCTGAATCTTTCCACAGGTACGTTGTCACCGCAACATCGGCAACCTGTCCCTTTGCCGTATCACCGTCGGAGACGTTGGTCAGGGCGGCGATGTAGCTCCAAATAGCATTCTGGACATCTTGGTTGCCAGTATTATCCACCACCAGAACGGGGAAGTTGCCGCTTTGCTTCAAAGGATTGTCGTCTTCCAGCGTTTGCTTCTCTTCCGTCTCAAGATAGCTTGTGAAGGTTCTCAGGCGGACAGACTTGGTCGAATTGTCTGTGGGCTCCTTATCGATGGAGCTGGCGGCATGAGTGCTGGTGACCTTGAAGTAACGCCCATTTTCGGTCTTCGCTTCACTCAGAATTTTGTAGGGGATGCTGACATTGGTTTCCGTTTTGTTGCCATTCTCATCGGTCACCGTCTCTGTGGTATAGCCCACGCCGTTGCCGGTGAGCGTAAGGGTATTGTCGCCCGTCAATGGCAATTTAATCTTGGGATTGACATCCAGATACGGAGAAGCAGAGCCTGTCGTATTTGTCTGGCCAATCGGATAGTCGGCGTAGACGATTGAAGCTGTGCCGCTGCCCACATCCTTTCGCGGCTGGTTCGTTCCTTTGACAGCGACGGCTACGAACGTGCTGCTGCTGGTGCTCTTACCAAGCCATAGACCAGTGCTGCCGTCATCAGTTAAGGCAGCAGAATGAAGATTCCCCATCGTGGCAGAAGCGTTGTAGCCCACCTTGCAGGAATCTGCCAGAATATTGTAGCCTTTGACAATCTTGCCGTCCTCACCCGCAATCAGTCCAATCGGCTTATCGGTCTGCTTTGCGGCAATCACATTGGAAAGCGTTATATTGCGGATGGTGGCACTTCCGCCATCAGTTCTTCCGATCAGCCCGCCAACAAATTCGGCCTTAGCAAGAATGTCCACAGACGAAAGTGTAGAGGACGCGATGGTTGTAGTATTCTTACTGACGCCAATCAGTCCGCCTACTCTTCCTTTTATTTTACCAGCCTCAGAAGCAGAGTACGCAATACTGCCTGTTACCTGACATTCAGTGATATTGAGGGAACCGTCGGATAGGCCAACCAACCCGCCTAGTCCGGCATCGCTACTGCCAATATCCGCGTTACTTACAGCAATACCGGTTACCGCTATGTTCGTCAGCGTCAGGCCCTTTGTGCGCCCCGCAACGCCGCCAACATTTTTTCCTCCGATTGGATCGACCGTCACGCCTTCCAATTTACAGTTCGTTATTGTTGTTGCTGAATCCATACCTCCCACAAGGCCGCCATAATCTTTTGCTCCCTTTCCGGTGATACGAATATCTCTCGCATTGACATTGTTGATGGTATTCGTGAGATCATTGGAGCCTCCAATCAATCCACCGGCATTCAAACCGCTATCTGTGATTTTAGTTGCCTGAATGCTGACGGTCAGACCATCCACATTCCAACTAGTATTGGCACCGGTGGAACTGCCGTATCCCTCAATGGTAACACCGCCTCCTCCATAGCTCCAACCGATCAGTCCGCCGGTAAGTCCATCATTCGTAACATCTTTCGAAATCTGAGTATCACCCGTAATGGACCAGGTCTGGTCAAAAGTAATGGTCTTATTTCCGCCTGATTTCTCCGTAAGGCCGAATACGCCGCCTGTCGAAGTGCCTCCGTAAACACGCAGCCCATTTAAGTGAAAATTGGTGAAAGTGACCGTTCCATTGGCATTTATTGTTCTGCCCGCAAAGCCGCCCACGCAGATATCCACACCGTTTTTTTCGATTTTGGTCAGTGTTCCAGAACTGGTATCGTACATACAGATTTGGACATTGCCGCTGATGGTCAGTCCATCCACTGTACACCCATCGGTATAACTGAACATCGTAAACAGGCCCGCGCTCTGGTTAAATCCAGTGGAAGCATTGTACTCCCCAATATAGTCGTGCTGGTTGGTGTTCAGGGTGATCACCGTACCAGCGTTCTCAGCTCCAGCAACACTCTTGACATACAGCGTTCGGCGGTACAGTTTATCCAGAGGGCTAATAGTCATGCCCCATGTTTTGATATAGTAACCAAAACTGGCGCCGATACCCCGGAAGCCGTTGCCATAGTTTGTCATGTCAATTGCGCCTTCAGAAAAGGATATATTCACGATATTATTAACAGCACTATTACTATTATTTTTACCGGTCAGCATAGCGGCATAATACACATCACCAGAAATATTAGTAAATTCCTTTACAAGATAGGATACACGTGTTTTGTCCTTACCTGACGTTCCGCTTAATGCTCCACCCCAACAGGTTTCATCTGCCAGTGCCGCGGCTTTTTCTGTGTCATCGGCTAACTCTGCTCCGATGTTGTCGTAATCTGCTGTACGTGGCTTACCATACTGGTAGGCATCCACTGTGTTGCTTCCATCATGTTCAGTATACTTTCCATCACTATCCATGGCAGAGGCGCCGCTGTTGACAATGGCAGACAGCAACCACAGCCCCTGTTCAGAAGTCACAGTTGCAGTAAGGGAACCATCATCAGCCTTAGTAACTGTCAGGCCGCCGTCATTACTCGGCACATCCGGGATGGTATAGTTCTTGTCGGTGTTGTCGAGGGTAGACTGCCCCGCCTTACCGCCGTCATAGCAGGCATACCCATCCAGCACACGACCGACATAGGGATTGCAGTAGAAATAGGTGCTACCGTTTTCATTTGTGGCGCTCTTCGCTTCTGCTGTTGCCGATATCATGTCAGCGTTTACACTGGAAAGTCCGCTTTTGCCCTGCATATTCCGGAACACCACGCCGCCGCCGGTTTTCTCATAGCCTTTGTCGGTATTTCTGGTTTCCTTCGCGCCGCCTACAAGTCCGACGTAGCCGCCCGCGGCAATCAGGCGTGCTTTATCACCGGACAGGGTGACAGAATCTGTCCCATATTTCACCGACACATTATCAATGATGGTGTCGCCGCCCATGCAGTAGCCCACAACGCCGCCGAAGAAGGGGTTGTTCACAACGCCGTTGCTCACGTAACCCGGCACCGCGTCGTTGGTCATGCCGATACCCGCCGCTTTGATATCCCCTTTCCCGGCGTAGCTGACGGTCAAGTCCTTGATGACGCTGCCCTGACTGTAGCATACCAGGCCGCCGAAACTCTTTGCGCCAGTAATCTGGGAGGAAATATACACCGTGGGATAATCGCCGCCCGCCTTCGCTTTGCCAACAATGACGCCGCTGAACGCTTCGTCGGTCTTGGCGGTGCCGATGCCCACATACTCATTGCTGGAGATGGTGATATCCTTCGTTATCTGATAGTAGGCATTGCGCAGGTAGGCCTTCATATCTGCTGTGTCAACACTGCTCTGCGGATCCTCGACTTTGGAATACTTTCCGTCTTTGCCTTGTGTCACCTCGGACCAATTTGAACCTTCGCACAGGTAGTACTGATGATTCCCATCCTTGCCGGTATGGACAGTGCTCTGTTTCTTAGCACCATACACATCTGTATCAACGCGCACCACCCAGTTATTGGCGCTTCCCGTGCTGAGGAACTTGGCAAGAGTCACCAGCTGCTTGCCGTCCGTGATCTCGTAAGGATGCCCATAGGTGCCGCAGCCCTTGTCCAGATGCACAGGACGGAGGTTGACATCCAGCTCATGGTGCTTGTCTTGCTCACTTTGCCGTACGTAAGGCAGGTAGTTGCTGGAGTAGTAACTGCTTATCGTATTCTCCGATGTCGGCCGTGTATAGATACCATCCCAGGCATAATCATCATTATCATAATACAGGTACTGCTCACCGGGGTTGCGTTGGCTGTCGGAAATCTCCTTACCAAAGGACACCTTGGTGTCGTAACTGTTGAAGTTATAGACGCCGGTGCTGTCCGACAGGTACCGGAACGATTCCAGCAGGATTGCGTGGGTAAAAATGGTTTTCGTCGTGCCGTAATTTACTATGTGTTTTCCGTTATTGCTTACCGATGTACTATTCCCACTCTTCCGGCCATCCAGTGCGATGTTCTTGAATTCCAGCGTCAGCTTGGTGGCAGTATCGCTGCCGATGTTACCAATCAGACTGGTGGCGGCGGAAGCGCCGTCGTCATAGTCGATTCCGGTGCT
This sequence comes from Clostridiales bacterium, assembly GCA_022772525.1. Taxonomy (GTDB): domain Bacteria; phylum Bacillota; class Clostridia; order Oscillospirales; family Oscillospiraceae; genus Faecousia. The sequence continues at coordinate 6,962 of JALFAD010000047.1, read as the reverse complement.
CAGGCCGTCTACCGTCAGCTTCATACCGCCATTTTCGTTTTTGTTGATCAGCAGCGGGGCATAGTCGCCAATCCCAGAATCCCCGTTGCTCACCCGCAGGCCATTCAGGGTGACGTTCGTCAGGCTGATCTCCACAGGGTTATCGGTATTTCCCGTAACCGTTCCAAAAATCAGCGCGCCGGAACCACCATTGCTAGAAAGCTGTCCTACCGTTCCCATGAAGGTAGTATTACTCACCGTCACATCGCTGCTGGTGTCGTACAACAGGCCATGGTGCATCAGATAGTGTTGGTGGGTGTTGTCATTGAACGGTTTGTTGCTGTTACCTTCTACGCTTTCAGCCGCATTCATTGTATCATAGGCAAAGGTCAGGGTAGTGGTAGAACCTTCACTTCCAACCGTGACTGTGCTCAGCGGCGAAACCGGGTAATAGGAATAGCCGGTCAGGTCGATGGGGCCGGTTATTGTAGCATTGTTTCCTGCGGCATTGTTTCCTGCGCAGAAATAGCCCCGGATGTTGCTTGCCGCATACTGGGAGACGCTCCAGGAGAGGACTTGTGCAGGAGTAGTAAGGTTTGCAGCATTAACCGTGGTGTTGCCATTCTCGCCTTTTTCCCGGTAGCTGTCCAGATTGTAATAATACCGGGTCTTGCCGTTCTGGTAGTTTGCAATTTGCCCCTTGTAGGTGTTGCAACCATTCTTGTCAATCTCTGCATGGTCGGGAGTTGCCAGAGAGACCACAGCATTGTTGTTGACAGCATTGCCACTTTTATCTGTATTGATGGTTTTACCAACCAGTTCATCGAAAAATTTAGGAGCCGTTCCATTGCTGTCTATTTGAATCGTGACAGCTCCGTCGGCAATATAGTATGCTGCTCCAGCAGCGCCCCAGGTGCCAACTTCCAGATAGAGGGCGCTGACATCGTTACCAATGGTGCACAGGCCATTCCCCACCAGCAGACCGCTGGGATTGTTTTCCGAAGAAGCTCCGGTGAACTGGTTCGCCTTTGCATCTTCGCCACTGTCCTTCGTGAAGACGATGCTGTTCGCCGCCGTGGCATTCCAGTAGCCCGTAGCCTGATACACCAGACCGCCGAATTTCGCGTTGTTCGCATTCAGGTTGCAGCCGGAAATGGTCACGCCGGTGGTAGAACCGGTGTCACCAAACGTAACATTGGTTCTCGGCCAGCTGTAGCCCAGTAGCCCGCCGCAGGTTTTCGTTGCAGTTGTGGCATGAATGTTAGCACCAGTCACAGACAGCCCAGAGATTTTCAGTTCTGTGCCGTCTCCATCTTGGAATTCCGCAATCAGCCCACCCATGTGAACTTCTTGCCAGCCAGTATTATCTGCTTTGATTTCCCCGCTCAGCGTACAGTTTGACACAGTAATGGTTTTCTTATTTTTTTGGACATACCCAATAAAACCGCCCAGGTAGCTGTCTTTGACGGTGTTATTCAGGCTACCACTCCACGTACATTTTTCAAAACGCAGAGTATCGGAATCTCCATTGACTTCATCACCGATAAAGCCTGCCTGACGGAACTGACCATTACCATTGGTACCATTTGCAGTCATCGTCGCAGATACTATTACGTTCTCAAACGTAATGTTCTTTTTGCCATAGGCCACCGCAGCAGCCATGCGCTTCGTTTTGCCGTCACAGCCGTACGCTGTGACGCTTCCGTCAATCGTTAATCCTCTGATAGTCGTGCTTCCTGCAACACTCAACAGCCCCAGGAAATTGTGCGCTCCCTCGTATACCTGCAAGCCGCCATATCCCTTCGCTTCTGTTTGGCTGGAGCCATTTGTGCCAAAAGTGCTGCTGCCGATGTCCAGTTTAATGGTAGGAGAATCGGTACCTGTAATGGAGCCAGTAAAATATACAGTATCTGCATTAGTCCCTCCATTATCTCTCCCAATTCCAAGGATACCTGTTCCGGTAAGATCAATGGTATTACTGCTATCGGCGGGGGAAACGATAATATTCTGGTCAGTTGCAGAATCGACCCCATCTATTCTAACGAGAACTGGGGCGAGGCTTCCTTGCGTTGAGATGAAATCATATGCCAGAGCATAAGCCGCAAAATCACGGACACTTGTGATGGTAAAACTATTGGTCGGGTTACCCAAGACAGTAACAGTGTGTCCAGTGTCATTGAAATAGAAAAGATTGGAAGCATCATTGTCACTACCATCGGTTGTTTCCTTCAGTTTGCTCCCATCCAGACGGACAACCTGCCCCCAGTTGCCGATATCGCTGGCGGTTGCTGAACTATATCGTATCAACTTCCAACCAGAATCCGTTCCTCCATATTGACCGTCACCATTCCCCACCGCATAGACAAGGCCATTGCCGTTGTATCCCACAATCTGGCCCAGTTTCGGGCCGGAGGTCGTCATTTGCTGTGTACTCAGATCAGTAGTGCCATAAAGACGCACTACGCCATTAGCCAGATAGCCAATTAATCCACCACGGTTGTCCCCGCTGATACCATGATATGAGCAGGAAAGTTTCACGTTACCGACATTCAGCATGGCTGCACTGGTCTCTCCAACACTAGCAACCAGCCCGCCAAATTTAGATGCTGTATTGTACGTATCACCAGTCAAATTATCTATTTGTACATAGCTTGTTGTTGGCAGTGTTCCTATCACTCCGCCATAGGCACTCGGCTTGTCTTTAGATTGCGATTTGACCGATATGTTTTGCAAAATAAGCGTGTTGGAAAGGAGTTCAGCAGAATAGGTACCCAAAAGTCCCCCATAGGTGGATATGCCAGTTGCGGTATCATCAATCACGCTCTTAACACGAAACGTTTTCTGCTCTGTTTGAGCATAATCGGAATCGCTTCCACTAATTGTATAGCTGCCTCTGTTCGTAAGCGCGCCAAACACACCGCCGGCATTGCTGCCGCCGGAAATGGTGACGTTTGTCGTATAAGTGGAAAGATCAAGAACAGCATCCGGTGTGGAGTTGACATAATTTCCCACGATGCCGCCCGCATCCTTGGATGCCTTCACCGTTACGGTACTGCTTTCGTCGGGACTCTCCACACCGGAAATCGAAAGCACCGCGTTTTCCGCACTGCCGACAATGCCGCCCGCGTGCCCACCGGTTGACATAACATTTTTGATGGGCTTGCCGGAAGCTGTCAGTGTCGCGCCGGTCTCCATCCTGCCCACAAAGCCGCCGGCGTCACAGCCACTGGCTGTGGCATTTACGGTGATGTTGGCAGCGTTATTTATAGCCGTCAGGGTCGTGCCCGCACTCATTGTATTGCAGAACAGGCCCGTGTGGGCACCGGACGCGCAGGTCAGCTTGTCGTCGCCGCTGAGCGTCAGGTTTACAGAGCCGCTTTTCAGCGTGCCAATCAGGCCGCCAAACCCGCCGTTTCCCGTCAGCGAGACGAGCCACGCTGCTGTATCGGTATCTCCGCCAACAACCGTGTCCGCCAGCAAGGGATTCGTAGAACTTATCGGTGTTTCGCCTTCATCTGTTTCGTTATCTGCTCCCAGAATCAATGTGGCGGAAGTCTCGCTCGTTGCGTCCTTTAGAATCTTTGCCGATGTGGAAAGGGTATTGAACAGTGCACGCTGCGTCAAAATCGAATAGCCCGTTCCCCCTTCGGGAAGCACCAGCTTTCCTGCAAATGCGGTTGTATCTTCACTACCGCCAAGGCCAAGGAATTGATACGTTCCAGTCTCGTCAGTCACAGTTGTACGCAAATCCCAGCATGCACCTACCTGCAGTGCGAGCGTGATCGTCTTATTGCTGTACTCACTGGGAATGACATTGGACAGCTTAATCAGCTGATCCACGGTGTTGATTATCAGAGGGCTATCTGTGTCTAAGAAACCAGCTTCAGCAAGATTAAGGCTCGGTTCTGTGGGCGCGGCTGCATTCGCCGCCAGCAGCGGCGTTTCTGCCTCTTCCTGCGGCTCCTCGTCCGATAGCAGCATCATGGGTTGCTCGACCAGAAGGGCTTCTTCCTCTTCCACGATGCTTTCGGCGGTGGTTTCGTCTTTCGTTTCGACTATGGTTTCACTTGTTGACTCCGCAGTGCTCTCCTCGGTCGGCTCCGGCTCGAGGAGTACATCCTCCTCCACGTCCGATTCCACCGTCTTTGGCGCCATCGGCTCCGACACGTCCTCCGCCATGACAGCAGACGGAACCATGCCGGACAGCATGGCAATCGCCAGCAGTCCCGCAATCAACCGTTTCTTCCATTCAAAATTCAGTGCTTTCATGTATTCTCAACCTTTTCCTCTTTGGAGGTTTCCTGTGTCCAGTCTTTTCGCGGCTCAGCCCGCAGCTTCCGTGCTTTCCTCAGCGCTGGAATTGGAGGGGGTGAAATGCACAACCACCAGATTATCCAGCTGCTTCCAAGGATCTTCCCCATCCTGGAATACAGTTTCAAACGCTTCTCGATCTTTGATATAGAATTGGGTCATGTAGGCAGTGGGGGCATTTTCCCCGCCTACTTCGAATGTGCAGCTGTTGTCGTTAACCATTCCCTGGTCAAACCAGTGACTGATCTCCAAAGCTTCATTCCAGGTAATCGTCACGGTTCCCTTACCGCTGCCGCTGATCTCATAGTTGAAACCATCATACTCCGTTGGCTGCCGTCCTTCTGATTCGTCAATAAATTTTCCATCCCAGTTGTTGGTCAGGCTGGCATCCTTAAACACGATGTTTGCCGCCAGTTTCTTCTGATTCGTAGCTGAATAGGATGCTTCATCCGGCTCCGCTACAATCTCGATGGAAACCAGATTCTTCATGCTCTCCGGCATGGAGAACTGATAGCGGTCAGTTGTGGCAGTCTTTGCGTTCATCTTCTTATTTTCAGAAGTCCATGTTCCGCTTGCATCGAATTGGGTTTCATTAACCGTAATACCTGTAATTCCATCCGGCAGCGTTTCTCCCACAGGTACCAGTCTTGCCGTCAGCGTATAGGTAATATCCTTTCCGTTCACCGCGGTAGGATTGCCGTAGATATAGTTGCAGACCTCCACGGTGAACTTGGCTGTATCGTTCTCCGTCTTGGGCGTGATCTTTCTGGTGCTGTAGCTTGTCTCGTCTGAGTTCACCGCATACAGGTAGTTTGAGCTGAAACGGACGCTGTTGGCGCCGGAGCCAGTGGAAACCACCCACTTCGCAATATCCAGATTGATGTACGCGGCATAGCTCACCGATACCAGCAACGCAATCGCCGCCACTGTCAGCCACACCGTCACGCCGTAGCGCTTTATCCATTTCCAAAGCTGTTCTTTCATTGATACTGTCCCTTTATCCGCAGTTTCTCAGCTATTCTCGATTTATGACCTCAGTCACTCTGTGCTGTTGCCCTCCGTCATCACCATCAGGTAAATCAGGTCGGTCTCTTTGGTGTTATACACATCCTTATCCCACGAAACATCCAGCACATAGTAGGAAATATACGGTGCAGAGGTCTCAGTAGCCGGGAAGGTCAGTTTATCCGACTTCCAGTACAGCGGCTCCGCGTTTTTCTGCACGTTACTGTATTCTCCGTAGGTCGTGGAGTGGTAGGTAATATCCGCCAGCTTGGTTTTGCTGTCCTGATTCTGATACTTGCCACTTACAGGACTGCCTATTTGGTAATACGTTCCACTTACCGTTTCATAGTCTCCGGTAGAAGGCGGAGTTTCAACTCTCTGCGCCGCGTAAATTGTGTAGGTAAAGTCAATATTCGTGGTATGCGCCAGTTGAAGGCGGTAGGGATTTTTCTCGTTCGACGCCACCGCAAAGACATATCTTTTATTAAAGGAACCACCCTCAACATTGATTTCTCCCAGATCGACGGTCTTGATGTTCTGCCTGTTGGCGCCCTCCAGCCACAGGCTGGGGACATGAACCTCCGTAAGAGTCTGCAATTTCCGGGTGTACTGGAACCAGGCAAGTGAACCAAGTACCACCGCCAATAACGCCGTTGTTACCAACGCCAGAATCAGCTGCCGCTTCTGCCAGTTATCCTTCTTATCCGGGTTCATATGCCCACCTCCTGTCGTTCTAAATCTGTTCCACTATCAGTTGTAAAATAATCTGATTCACATGATTGCCGATGTACTGGTCGGCGTTGTTGTAATATTCGCTGAGTTCCAGATAGTCTGCCGGTACCAGCGGATTTTTCTCACTGATATCCACTGGGTTGCCGTCCTCTGCGCAGTAGAAGAAGCTACTCATCCCGTTGTCCCCGACCCATTCCAGAACTCGATCAGAATCCTGATAGGCATCCTCCAGCACATAGGGCCACCGCCAGTTCAGTGTAACCTTAACCGGCTTTTCCTTCTCCGCGTTGGTAAGGTAGATTGTGAAGCTTTCACTTTCTATCGGAACGATCGCGCTGACATTTTCCGTATCCTTGGCATACTGATAATCAAACAGCAGATGCCCCCTGAGCAGCTTTTCTGCCGTCTGATCCTCCGTGCCATCTTCTTTCAGCGGCAGGGGGATCACATCCAGTGTGCATTTCAGGTGCATCTCCCCACTTCGATTCGGGATCACATAGAATTGCAGGGAGCCTTTGGAGCCGGGGCTGATACCAGAACCGCCTGCGCTGTTCCCCAGATTACTCTCATCGCTCATCCGCCACAGGATCGCCTGCTGCCCGGCGGTGTAGGTTCCCGTTTGGGTCTCTGCACTGGGCCACGTTTCACCAGTCGGAACCGTGAAATTATCGGGAATCTGTCCATCGAATACGCCCTCCGCGCCCACGCTGGCCAGTTCAAAGCCATTCTGTGCCACAGAGACCGAACCCGCTTTGGCAGTAACATTCTTATTACTGGCAAACCAGGCATAGCACGCCACGCCGATGACGATCAGCGCCGCCAGTGCCAGCACCGCGCTGTGCAGGATCTGCTTTTTTGCTTCCAGTATGATTTCTTCCCGGGTCATGCCGGAAAACTGGTTTTCCTGCTTCTTTTCTTCCATTCCGGCACACCTT
>JALFAD010000042.1 GCA_022772525.1 Clostridiales bacterium | reverse complement strand
CGCAAATTGCAATAACAAATTGAGCATCCAGTTGGCTAGAAGTCTGCTTTTTGAAGAAGATCCGGCCCAGTTGAGGAGAGAGCCGTAGGCGAACGACGAAACTGGGCCGGGGCGCGGAGTCAAACGGCAAATATCCGGTCCATTTCTGCCTCGAAGGCTTCATCCGGAGTACGGTACCCCAGAATCTTACGTGGAAGACCGTTGGCCCACAGCTCCACGCCCAGGATCGTATCTTCATCGTAACTGTCGATTCTCTTTCCCTTTGGCAAGAATCGGCGGATCAGGCCGTTGTGGTTCTCAATGGTACCTTTTTCACAGGAAGTATACGGATGAGTAAAGTACACCGGTGTACCGGTAACAGACTCAATATCTGCAAGGATAGCGTTTTCCGAGCCGTTATCTGCTGTAATACTGCGGAACACTTTCGGGAAGTCCTGTCCAAGTTCATCTTCCATACGCTGGAATGCTTCCATGAGAGACCTGGAGGATTTGTCAGCAAGACGGAGTACACACAGGTTTCTTGTCTTTCTCTCCACCATGGTCAGCAGGACTTTATCTTTGTCAGATTTCCGTCCGATCACTTCATCGATCTCCCAATGCCCGAATTCCTCTCTGGAATCAACAGATTCTGGACGTTCCTCAATGCTGCGCCCCAGTACACGCTTGCGCTCCCGGATTCTTTTTGCTTTGGTGCGGCGATGCAGCTTTTGCGGCAAATCGATGTTTTTAATACCAAGCAGCCCAAGTTCAACATAGTTGTAAAGTGTTTTGGTGCAAAGCATCTCGCTTCGCTTAAACAGGTTGTGGGCTAACGCGTAGCCAACACAGGCATCCAGCGACCACTTGTCATCTCCACAGAAATGAGACTCCACATAGGAAAGAAACGCCTTTTTCTCTGCGGCTTTGTATGTACGACAGCAGCGGCTGCGATTCTCTTTGTGAACTTGCCAAGCCGTTTTTGCTTTGAAACGCTGAACCTTGCCGTGATAGAGCGGCGTCATTCCCTGACGAATGATCTTTCGAACCGTATTTGGGGAACAATGAAGTTCTTTCACGGCAATTCGGTTGGCAGTCCAACCGTCCTGTAAACGTACCTGAATCTTGACATATTCTTCGTATGTCAGGTGTTTACCTTTTTGATGTTCCGTAGTATAATCGGGGTAGTCCATAGCGATTGCCTCTTTTCTGTGTTGATGGTTGTAGCAAACTTATTCTAACACAGTGGTCCTCGCTATGGACCTTTTTATTCTCCTAAATGCTCATCTTCATTTTACAATGCGCCATGTTTTATCTCTTCCTTTCTTTTGATTTCCGCTCTTTTCATTTGATGGGAAAACGAGTAAAATTGTTGGGAACAGATTTTGTCGGGGGTACGGGCTTATGGATGACGGATGTGGGGCGCGGCGGAGCGCAGGCGGGGTGGAGTATACTTTGACCCGGCGGCGGGTGCGCAACATCAATCTGCGCGTTCGGCCCGACGGCACGGTGGCGGTGAGCGCGCCGCGCAGCGTTCCGGCGCGGGTGGTGGATGACTTTGTGGCAGACCGGGTATGCTGGATTCAAATCGCCCGGGCGCGGATGGCCGACCGGGAAGAGGCCCGGGCCGCCGAACCGCCGCTGCCCGGCAGGGACGAGGCGCTGGCCCGCATGACGGCGCTGTGCCAAAAATGGTACCCGGTCTTTGCCGCCAGCTGCCCGGGGGGCGCCATGCCCCGCGTGCGGGTGCGGGACATGACCACGCGGTGGGGAAGCTGCAGCCTGAAAACCGGCACGCTGTGCTTTGCGCGGCGGCTCTGCGTGATGCCGCCGGCGGCGCAGGAGTATGTGGTGGTCCATGAGTTCTGCCACTTTGCCCACCCCGACCACAGCCCGGCGTTCTGGGCCGCCGTGGCAGCGGCCCTGCCGGACTTCGAGACCGGCCGCCGCCAGCTGCGGGGCAGGTGACAGCCGCGCAAACCGGCATAGAATAGAAAAAGGAGGGGATTGCCCTTGGCGGATTCCAAACGATATTCCACACTGGTCAACAATACAATTCTGTTTGCCATCTCCAACTTTGGCTCCAAGATTCTGAGCCTGATCATCCAGCCCTACCTGAGCTACGCGCTGGACAGCCCCGACGTGATGGGCGTGACCAGCCTGATGCAGTCGGTGGCCAACCTGCTCATCCCGGTGGTCAGCCTGGGGGTGAGCTACGCGGTCATCCGCTTTGGCCTGGACAAGTCGGTGGACAAATCCAGCGTTTTTATGAACGGTCTGGCCACCATCTGCGTGGGCTTTGCCATGATGGTTGTGTGCTGGCCGCTGGTGCGGCTGATCCCCAACGCGGGGGACTATCTGGTTCTCATCTATCTCTGCGTGCTCATGAGCTGCCTGCGCACCCTGTGTACCCAGTTTATCCGGGCGCGGATGCTCAACCGGCTTGTGGCGGTGGACGGCGTGCTGACCTCGGCCACGCTGCTGGGCTTCTATGTGCTGTTCCTCAACGTGCTGCACCTGGGCGCCAACGGCTATCTGCTGGCCATG
>JALFAD010000041.1 GCA_022772525.1 Clostridiales bacterium | reverse complement strand
AGTGGCAATCATACCACAATTCAATAGTTGGCAGAAATCTTTGATTTCTGACGGATGAGGGGAAAACAAGCTGATTCTACTGCCGGGGTTCCCCTCATCCGACCTCGCTTACGCTCGGCCACCTTCCCCCGAGGGGGAAGGTCTTAATCAGCTAAAGGACAATTTACAGACTGGACAGGGCCCACAGGGCGGACAGCAGATACAGAATTTGATTTTTCCCCGGCATGGCGGCGGCAGCGCAGAGGTATCCCGCGGCCAGCGCGGTGAATTTTAACCGCCGGGGCTTTCCCAGCCCCACGGCGCCGGCGGCGGTATAGTAGGAAAACAGGGTCATAGTCATGGTGCCAAGCAGCGCGAACAGGTAGCTTTGCAGCTGGGGGACACCGCTCCAGCCCCGGTAGTTGTCCACCAGATGCACCAGCCAGAACAGACAGGGCGCCAGCAGAACAAGAAACTGGGGTGTTTTTCCGCGGAAGGTGCAAAAAGCCGACCAGATCAGGCACAGAGCTGAGACAATTCCAAGGATTCGCCACAGATTTCCCAGCAGGCCGGGCATCTCCCCCGGATACCGCAGAGCTGTCCAGCCGATGCCCACAGCGCCTACAAGCTGCCCCAGCGCGGTAACGGAACTTGTCAGGATTTTTCCCTCCTGTTTCCGGCTGGCGGCGGCAAAGAGGCCGAGGGCGAGAATGCTCAGCAGATAGATTTCCCATTCCAGCGCCGTGCCGGACACCAGCAGCCCTGTGGCATCCACCGCTTTGGCGTACAGAATCCGCCGCATCCGCAGACAGGACTCTCCCAGCAGCAGGGAAAGCAGCGGCAGCAGCGTGGACAGAGACTTGTTTTGCTTCACGGCCCATTCCTCCAAGTTCCTTGATAGCTGCATTATAGCAGTTGATTGTCCCAATTTCCAGTCCCTTGCGAAAAAACTCTTTGGTTAGTATTCTGCCTTGTTTTGCGGAAAAAAACGGAGTATAATACCACTATCTGCGAAAAATGGAGGAATTTTATGCTGCTGAGAACCATTGCCGGTGTGTCTGCGCTGGTTTCCTGCGTACTCTTTGCCTGTGCGGGCTGGGCATTCTGGACGCTGCCGCTGCTGTTTGTGGGCACTTACGCGGCGCTGTTTTTGCTGGCGCTTCTGTTTTTGTGTGTGGTCTGCGGCGCGGTGAACCTGAACAAACCCCAGGAAGAGGACAGTAAATTCTACCGGGCTGTCATGCACCTTTACATTGAGGCCCTGATTCAGCTGGTGCGGGTGCGGCTGCATACAAAAGGCCTGGAAAACACCCCCAAAGAGGGCCGCTTCCTGCTGGTGTGCAACCATCTGTTCGTTGCCGACCCGGGCATTGTGCTCCACTGCTTCCGGAAAAGCCAACTGGCCTTTCTGACCAAGAAGGAGAACTACAAGCTGCCCTTCATCGGGGCCTTCATGCACAAAATCCTCTGCCAGCCCATCGACCGGGAGAACGACCGGCAGGCCCTGAAATCGATTCTTAAGTGCATTCAGCTTATCAAAGAGGACAAGGTTTCCGTCTGCGCCTTCCCCGAGGGCTACACCAGCAAGGATGGCAAGGTGCACCCCTTCCGCCCCGGTGTCTTTAAAATCGCCCAGAAGACCAATGTACCCATCGTGGTGTGCACCATCCAGAACACCCGGGACATTTTCAAGAACCTTAAGCATTTTGGCCACACGGATGTGGAGCTGCATCTGGTGGAGGTCATCCCGCCGGAACGCTACGCTGGGATGAACACCGTGGCCGTAAGCGACATGGTCTATGAAAAGATGATTTCTGATTTGGGCGAAAGCTTCCGCTATTCGGAATAATGCGCCTTTCCCTCTTGATTTACAGGGAAAATCCCTGTATAATAAACACTCAGCGATAGAAATACCCAAAAAATTTGGAGGAAATACCATGAAAAACAGTGAAAAAACTCTGGACATGATCGTGAACCTCTGCAAGAACCGGGGCTTCGTCTATGCCGGTTCCGAAATTTACGGCGGCCTTGCCAACTCCTGGGACTACGGCCCTCTGGGTGTGGAGTTTAAGAACAACGTCAAGAAGGCGTGGCTGAAGAAGTTCGTACAGGAGTCCGACTACAACGTGGGCCTGGACGCCGCCATCATCATGAACCCCCAGACCTGGGTCACCACCGGTCATGTGGGCAACTTCTCCGATCCGCTGGTGGACTGCAAGGGCTGCGGCGCCCGGCAGCGGGCGGACAAGCTCATTGAGGCATCCGAGTCCGGCAAGGGCGTCAACGTGGACGCCATGAGCTTTGACGAGATGGACGCCTTTATTGGGGAGCACGAGGACGTGGTCTGCCCCACCTGCGGCAAGCACAGCTTTACCCCCATCCGTAAGTTCAACCTCATGTTCAAGACCCAGATCGGCGTCACCGAGGACACCGCCTCCACCTGCTATCTGCGGCCCGAGACCGCTCAGGGTATCTTCGTGAACTTTGCCAATATCCAGCGCACCACCCGCCGCAAGCTCCCCTTCGGCGTGTGTCAGGTGGGCAAGGCCTTCCGGAATGAGATCACCCCGGGCAATTTCACCTTCCGTACCCGGGAGTTTGAGCAGATGGAGTGCGAATTCTTCTGCCAGCCCGGCACCGACCTGGAATGGTTCGCCTACTGGAAGAACTTCTGCAAGAACTGGCTGATTTCTCTGGGCATCAAGGAAGACTCCCTGCGTCTGCGGGATCATGAGCCTGCGGAGCTGGCCTTCTATTCCCGCGCCACCACCGACATCGAGTATCAGTTCCCCTTCGGCTCCGGCTGGGGCGAGCTGTGGGGCATCGCAGACCGTACCAACTACGACCTGGGCCGCCATCAGGAGGCCAGCGGCAAGAGCCTTGAATACTTCGATCAGGAAAAGGGCGAGCACTACATTCCCTACGTCATCGAGCCTTCTCTGGGCTGCGACCGTGTGGCGCTGGCCTTCCTGTGCGAGGCCTACGACGAGGAGCAGGTGGGCGTGGACAAGAATGGCAAGCCCGATATCCGCACTGTGCTGCATCTGCACCCCTATCTCGCGCCCTTCAAGGCGGCTGTTCTGCCCCTGAGCAAGAAGCTCAGCCCCAAGGCTGAGGAAATCTACAAGATGCTCAAGAAGGACTTCATGGTGGACTTTGACGACGCCGGCTCCATCGGAAAGCGCTACCGCCGGGAGGACGAGATCGGCACGCCTCTGTGCGTCACCGTGGACTTCCAGACCGTGGGCGACGAGAATACCCCTGCCGACAACTGTGTCACTGTCCGTGACCGGGACACCATGGAGCAGGTGCGGATTCCCATTAGCGAGCTGAAGGACTACATCGCCAAAAAGTGCGAGTTTTGAGCCGCCAGCGGCGGCAGGCAATACGGTCCGCAGGGCGGACGGCCAATACGTTACCGGGTCGGTCAGTAGTCGTTACACCATTGGGTACTGCTCGGTATCGGCGGAAATGCCGCTGATGATGCGTGCTCGGCTGGTCTGTAATCGTTACGCCGTTGGGTGTGCTCGGTATCGCTATATTGTACAGTAGGGGCGGGTCATTGACCCGCCCTTTTGCATATCCATCCCTTCCTGCGCATAAAGTAAAGTGCAAAGGAGGGAGCGCCATGCCCGAAGAGCATTTGCCCCACAAGCTCCAGCTGAATGAGCGGAAGAAGCTCACCATGACCGGGGTGACAGAGGTGGTCAGCTTTGACGAGACCGCCGTGGTTTTACAGACCTCGCTGGGCCTGCTGATTGTCCAGGGCCAGCAGCTCCAACTGAAAAATCTGTCGCTGGAGGGCGGGCAGGTGGCGGTGGAGGGGGCCATCAGCGCCCTGTCCTATGAGGAGCCCCGGCAGGGCGGCTGGCGGAGATTGTTCCGTTGACCCCGGCAGCGGCGGCCTACCGCATGGCCTGCGCCCTGGCGCTGGGAGCGGCGCTGGGGCTAATCTACGGCTTCCTGCGGCCCCTGCGCCCCCGGCATACCCTGCTGAGCGACGGCATTTTTCTCGCGGTCACTACCTGGGCGTGGATTTACCTGTGCTTCGGCATCTGCGCCGGGGACATCCGGGCGGGCTATGCTTTTGGACTCTTGGCGGGGGGAATCGCCTGGGAGCGCACCGCCGGACGGCCCCTGCGCCCTGTTTTTATACTGTTTTGGAAGTTTTTGGATAAGTTACTGAGGCTGCTCCTGCTGCCGTTGAAAAAAATTTCCGCATTTTTAAAATTTTTATTTGCATCTGCGGGAAAATGGGTTACAATAGTAAAAAACCATCTCAAGCCGCGCGGCAAGCGCAGAGGGAACCCCAATGAAAGAATTCAAAACCGGAAAGTTCAAAGTCAGGCTGCGCTCCGCGCCGGTGAAGCTGAAGGCCGTACTCATTGTGCTCATCGTGCTGTCCATGGCGGCATTGGTGGCGCTGCGGTGGGTGCACAACGGCATTCAGACCGAAACCCAGCGCAAGACGGAGCAGGCAGCAGCCATGGAAGGCGAAAACGCCGACCTGCAGGAAAAAATCGATAACATCGGTTCCGTGCAGAGCATTCGCCAGATTGCTCAGGACGAGCTGGGCCTTGCCGACCCGGATACCGTCCTCATCCACCCGGAATAAAACGCAGAATGGATTGGTAGGGCGGCTTGCTTTCAAGCCGCCGCCATTGCAGAACCACGTGCCGCTTACGCGGACGGCGGCTTGAGGGCAAGCCGCCCTACAGGGAATGCATCATACCACCCCCGTCATTCAGGCATTACATGCCATCACATAATTGGAGGAAGCAGAGCATATATGGAGTTAACCGTAGGAGAAGTCGTAGAGGGCAAAGTCAAGTCCATCACCAATTTTGGCGCGTTCATCTCCCTGCCGGACAACAAGACCGGCATGGTACATATTTCTGAGGTGGCCAACGCCTACGTCAGCGACATCCGCCAGCACCTAAGTGAGGGGCAGGCTGTGAAGGTCATGGTGATCGGCACGGAGGGCGGCAAGATCAACCTGTCCATCAAGCGCCTGGAGCCCAAGCCTCAGCGGGACGGCAACAAGCCCCCCTACCGGGGCGGTAACGGCGGACAGCGCCGGGAGGGCGGCCCCCAGAACCGGGAACGTCCCCAGCAGCAGCGCGCGCCTATGCAGCCTGCCGCGCCCAAAACCGCGGATCAGCTGTTCGAGGAGAAACTGAAGGCATTTATGACCGAATCCGACAGCAAGCTCTCCGGCATCAAGCAGTATGCCGACCACCGCAGCAGCAGCCGTCCCAGACGGCGGGGCTGATGGCGGCGGTTGTCGTCACCGGCGGTTCCCGGGGTATCGGCGCGGCGGTTGTCGCCCGGTACGCGGCCCGGGGGGACCGGGTGTACTTCCTGTACGAGAAAAATCATGAAGCGGCCCGGGCCGTAGCGGAGAAAACCGGCGCCACCGCGATTTGCTGTGACGTTGCCGACAGCGGTGCTGTGGCGGAAGCCTTTTCCAAAATCCCGGAGGTGGACATTCTGGTGTGCAGCGCCGGGGTCTGCTGGTATGGGCTTTTGACGGATATGAAGGATGCCGAGTGGGACCGGATTTTTGCCGTAAACGTCAAGGGCATCTATAACTGCGTCAAAGCCGCCATGCCCGCCTTTCTGCGCAAACACAGCGGCAGCATCATCACCGTGTCCAGTATGTGGGGACAGGTGGGAGCCTCCTGCGAGGCGGCGTACTCCGCTACGAAAGGAGCCGTCATCGCCCTGACCAAGGCTCTTGCCAAGGAGCTTGGCCCCAGCGGCATCCGAGTCAACTGCGTGGCCCCCGGCGTGATTCTCACGGATATGTGCGCCAGTGTTTCGCCGGACACGCTGGAAGAACTGGCACAGGAGACACCGCTGGAGCGCAACGGTACACCGGAGGACGTGGCGAAGGCGGTGGAGGCTCTGGCAGACGCGGAATTTGTCACGGGACAGGTTCTGGGCGTCAGCGGTGGATTTGTTATGTAAACCATCCAGAAGGAGAAAAACTATGAAGGTTTCAATTGGCTGTGACCACGGCGCGTTGGCGCTGAAGAATAAAATGGTGGCCCATCTGGCGGCCCGGGGCTACGACGTGAAGGACTGCGGCACCTATACCGGCGACAGCTGTGACTATCCCGATTTTGCCGCCGCCGCGGCGAAGGCGGTTGCCAGCGGCGAGTGCGAAAAGGGAATCGTCCTGTGCACCACCGGCATCGGCGTGTCCATCGCCGCCAATAAGGTGCCCGGCATCCGCTGCGCGCTGCTCAGCGATGTAATGTCCGCCCGACTGACCCGGGAGCATAACGACACCAACATGATGGCTGTCGGTGCCGGGGTGGTGGGCGAAAAGCTGGCGTTGGAAATTCTGGACACCTGGCTGGACACCGAGTTCAGCGGCGAACCCCGGCATCAGCGCCGCATCGATAAGGTCATGGCGCTGGAGAAGTAAAGAATGGTTTTTTAGGCCATTGCGGTGAACGCCGCAATGGTCTTTTTTATTAGGCTCCCCTTTTAGGGGAGCTGTCAGCGGCAGCTGACTGAGGGGTGCCTCACCCACTTCCCATAAAACCCCTCAGTCAAAAATCAAAGATTTTTGCCAGCTCCCCTGCAAGGGGAGCCTGATCACAGCCTTAAGAAATACATAAGGAATTCTTAAGAATGCCACATATTGACAATTTTCTGTACCACTGTTATACTAACTGTACTAGAACAACTAGTACAGTTAAGGAGGGATGATATGGTACACTTGGATTATCGGGATGCCCGACCGATCTACACCCAGATCATCGACGGTTTCAAGGAGCAGATTTCCACCGGCGTTTTGCAGTCAGGGGAAAGGCTGCCCAGCGTGCGGGAGCTGGCGGCGGAGCTGGCCATCAACCCCAACACCATCCAGCGGGCCTACCGGTCTTTGGAAGTGGAGGGCTGGATTGCCACGGTGCCCGGCAAGGGCTGCTTCGTATGCAGCACCAATGACAGCCGGGAGCGGGAACGCCAGCGCTGGTACCACACCTTTGACGACGCCACCACCGCGCTGATCGCCCTGGGCGTCACCCGGGAAAATCTGGTTGATCGGATAGGAGGAACGCTGAATGCTTGAAATGAAGAATGTAACAAAAACCTTCGGGGACTTCAAGGCCCTGAATAACCTGAGCCTGACGGTGCCAAAGGGCGCGGTGTACGGTCTGGTGGGCCCCAACGGCGCGGGCAAATCCACCGCCATCCGGCACCTGACCGGTATTTACCGGCCCGACAGCGGCGAAATCACCGTAGACGGTCAGCCCGTCTACGAAAACCCGGAGGTCAAGGCAGCCATCGGCTACATCCCCGACGACATTTTTTACTATCCCTCCGCGACCATGGAGGATATGCGGAAATTCTATAAGGGAATTTACCCCCAGTTTGACGACGACCTCTATGACCGGCTCTACGACATTTTCCGCCTGCCGAAACGGGGGCAGATTCGCCGTTTTTCAAAGGGTATGCAGAAGCAGGCGGCCTTTCATCTGGCCCTGTGCACCCGGCCCAAGACCCTGATTCTGGACGAGCCGGTGGACGGCCTCGACCCGGTGATGCGGCGGCAGGTCATGAGCCTGATTCTGTCCGACGTTGCCGAGTACGGCACCACGGTGCTGATTTCCTCTCACAACCTGCGGGAGCTGGAGGATGTCTGCGACCATGTGGGCATTATGGACCACGGCGAAATGCTCA
Organism: Clostridiales bacterium; assembly: GCA_022772525.1. Classification (GTDB taxonomy): domain Bacteria; phylum Bacillota; class Clostridia; order Oscillospirales; family Oscillospiraceae; genus Faecousia. The sequence continues at coordinate 2,233 of JALFAD010000041.1, read as the reverse complement.
TGGAAAAGAGCCTTGCGGATATGCAGGGCAACACCCACAAGCTGCAAATCGTGGGCGGCGTGCCCGAAGGGCTGGAAATTCTCCACGAGAGCACCTCCGGACGGCTGAAAACCCTGATTGTCCGGGGCGCGGCATGGGAGATCAGCACGAAAGCCGCCGCCGCCAAGCCCGCCTACTTTGACGTGTTACCCCTGTCTTTGGAAGAAATCTTTATCTATGAGTTGGGAGGTGCCGATTATGCAGTCAAAGAAATCCTGCTTTAATCGCGCGGCGTTCACGAAAAATCTCACCCGGTTTGCCCCTGTCCTGGCGCTGTACACCCTGCTGCTTCTGCTGATGCTTCTGGCGGCATGGAAGCAGGCTGGGGATACCTTCCCGGAATACTATTTTCTCTATCAGACCAGCGATTTTGTCAAATGGACTGCAATTATCAATCTGGGCTACGCCTGCCTGATGGCCCAGCTGCTGTTTGGCGACCTGTATAACACCCGGATGTGCAACGCGCTGCACGCCTTGCCCCTGCGGCGGGAGACCTGGTTTTTGGCCAACGTGGCCTCGGGCCTTGTGTACTCCCTGATCCCCACCGCCATCGCGGCGCTGGTGCTTCTGCCCATGCTGACGAGCACCATTTTCGTAGGCGCGTGGAAGATCGCCCTGTGGTATTTCCTGATTACCAATGTGGAATTTATCTGCCTGTTCGGCATCGCGGTGTTCTGCGCCATGGTGGTTGGCTCCCGGTTTACCATGGTGGCGGGCTATGGCCTTGTAAACTTCGGCTCCGGCATTCTCTACTGGCTGGTGAACACCGTCTATACCCCCATGCTCTATGGCATGGTCACCCCCAGCGCTCTGGCCGGGAAGCTGATGCCCATGCAGTATATGCTCTCTATCAACGTGGAAGTAGAGGATGCCGCCAGACGTGCCCTCTTTGACGAGGTGGGGCGGCTGATTCCCGGCGCTCAGGGCAGCTACAGCATCACGGGTCTTGACTGTCTCGGAACGCTGGCGATCGTGGGCGTTGCCTTCGCCCTGCTGGGTCTGCTTCTGTACCACTTCCGGAATCTGGAATGCGCCGGGGATGCGGTGTGCAGCCGGAAGCTGGTGCCTGTTTTCCAGGTCTTATGCGCCATGTTCGTTGCTGTGGCGGCGGAATTCGCGGCCAGCGAGGTCATGGGCTATGGCAACAGTCTGGACTGGCTTAAATTCCTGTTCCTGTTCTGCGGCCTGATCGTGGGCTGGTTCGCCGGAAAAATGCTGGTGGAGCGGTCTGCCCGGGTGTTCCGTCCCCATAACTGGGTGGGTCTTGGCATTCTGGCGGCGGTGCTGGCGGCGAGCATGGGCCTGACCAAGTTGGATGTGCTGGGCCTTGAGGAGCGGATGCCGGACATCGGCGACATCGCCTCTGTGCAGTTGAACTTCTATAAGATGGACGATCGCACCGACATTGAGACGGTGCTGAAGCTCCACAATCTGGCCCTGAACGACCGGGTAAATCAGGACGGCGCCTATGCGCTGGAGGATAGTGGAGAATATGTTCGGATGGAGGATTCCTCCTATCGCTACTGGCAGGAGGGCGACCCCCTGCCCCAGCAGAGAATGGCAACCACCTGTAACCTGACCTACACCCTGAAGAACGGAAAGACCGTTCAGCGGCGGTACAACGTCTGGGTGGACAGCGCTGCCGGGGAAATTCCCAGGAAGCTTCTGAGCCGCTGGGACGCGGTGAATTCCGACACCGTGGAAATCAACGGCAAGGAAGTGGAGGTGCTGCCGCTGGTGCTGGACTCCGTGGAGAGAATGTACTGCTCCCTCACAGACGGCAAACTCCCGGAGGAGTTGCAAACCCGGGCCGCCGCCGAGAGCCTGCTTCATGCCATCAAAGCGGACTGCGCGGCAGGCACCATGGCCCAGAACGAAGCGTATCACGAGGGTGTGTTCGTCATTCCTCCTCAGAGCGATGGGGATACCTATGAAACCAGAGACATATACATCTGCCTGTCCAGCAAGAACTACAGCTGGAGCGTGAACGTGTACGCCGACAGCGAGAACACCATCCGCTGGATGCGGGACAACGGCCTGCTTTCTGAGAATGTCACCATCCAGCCCCATGGCTCCAGCCCACGGTATTATTAAAACAGCAAGGCGGGGTCAGTGACCCCGCCCAATGAAAGGAAAAACACTTATGAAAAAGAGAATGACCGCCGCCATCGCGGCAATGATGGCCCTCCTGCTG
>JALFAD010000056.1 GCA_022772525.1 Clostridiales bacterium | reverse complement strand
TGCCCGGGTCTGCCAAAAACAGCAACCACATCAAAGGCATGGCGGCTGACCTGCACTGCAATACCGCAACCCCGGCGGATATGAAGGCCGCCGCCGAGGCCGTCATGGGAAAAACCGGCGGCATCGGCCTGTATAAATGGGGTATCCACGTGGACGTGGGCAAATATTCCCGGTGGAACGGGTAAAATAAAATGGAGGACATACATATGCAAATGGTAAACGATTTTCTGATTCGCTTTCTGGGCGCGCTGATGGGCAACATCTTCGTGCGGCTGCTGCTGATCGCCGTCTGCGCCGACATGGTCTTCGGCTCCCTGCGGGCGGCGAAGTACCGCAAGTGGAACTCCGCCGTGGGCATCGATGGGGCCATCCGCAAGGCCGGTATGCTGGCCTGCGTGCTGCTGTTTACGGCAATGGACATGATGATGCACGTTGACGTGCTGGGCTGGCTGCCGGTGGATATCCGCAACACGCTGGACGCCTGTGGCATTGTCAAGTGTGGCATTACGGAGTTGTTCGCGCTGCTGTTTATCCTGTATGAGGCAACGTCCGTGCTCAAAAATATGCTCCTCTGCGGCCTGCCGGTGCCCGCCGGACTGCGGGAGAAGCTGGGGGCATGGCTGAGCACTATGACCGAGGAGACCAGTGTGGATATTGTGGCAGAAAAGTCGGTGACTGCGCCGATTGAGGACGGGGTCACGGCAGATGCAGTCAGACGGACATAGAAATTATTTGTGGTACTATATGGCTGTAAGTTGATACGAAGCTTTTTCAGGTTGCGTTTTTATTGCGTAGGCGATTTTTGAAAAGTTGCATATCTAGCCTAAAATAAATGAATAACACAGGTTATTCAGCGTCGAAAGTTAGGTTTTTGCACACTCCGAATCCCCTGCTAAGGGAGTAGGCCGTCAAAAGCGGCGCGAGGGTTCAAATCCCTCTCACTCCGCCACAGAAGAACCGCCGATTGGCGGTTTTTCTGTATCTGGAGAGATGTCCGAGCGGTTTAAGGAGCCAGTCTTGAAAACTGGTGATGGGGCAACCCACCGTGGGTTCGAATCCCACTCTCTCCGCCAGCAAGCCCCCGCCGGGAAACCCGGCGGGGGCTTGCGTTATTCGGCGGGAAGCTCCGGCATGGGGAGCTTGGTGCCGTCAGGGAATTGGATATAATCTACATTTTCCAATGCAATCGGTACGGAAAACATACCGTTGGAATGGTTTTCGCCAGAGCTGCCAATGGTATTTCCGCTGAGATAGACACTGGTTCCATCTTTCATGACAATGTCTCCGCCAATGCCATTGGGCGCATCCTCGCCAGCTATGTAGGTACATACGGCGCCGATGGGAGAGAGCTTGATGGATGTAACCCGTGCTTTTTGTACCACATGCTCGTTGGGTCTGTCAAATTCGAGTACATAGTCAACAGGCTCGTCAATCAGTTCTACCACCGGCACATTGCTCTTGGTAAAGGTAATCGTAAAGTCCCAGTTCCCCTCTGCCAGCGTCTCCCGGGGATACAGTTTCTCCGCCTCCTCCTCCGTGATCATGCCCAGCTTCGGCTCACAGCCGTATTTTTTCTCCAATTCCGCGGCATACGCGTCATTTTCGTATTCCGCGATCAGATTTTCAAAGTGAATTTCACAGGTCTTCCCGTTTTGAAACACGGCGTTCGTGCAGGAAATCAGATATACCAGATTGTGGGTATTGGAAAGGCCGTCTCCGTCATCCTGCATAGTCCACGTGGCGCCGGCTCCACTGTCCTGCGTCTCGATAAATCGTCCGTTGGTCCACAGCACCGGCGCGGCAGGATTATATCCCTCCTTGACCGTTCTGTCGAGATACACGCCTTCCGGGGCGGTGATTCCAAACACAACATACGCGTTATAGTCATCAGACAGGACAGATTTCAGCTCAATCGTATAGCCATTGCAGGTCTGCTTCTGACTGATATCCTGCGTATGCTCCTCGACGAACGCTACCTGCTCCTGAGACAGAGGCGTTTCACTTTCCTTGGAAAAATAGGTCACAAACCAGTTCTGTACCGCCGCGCTGGCAGAAACTGCTAATAACAATACCAGCACAGCCGCGATGGGCACTCTGAATACCAGCCCTTTTATGGGGCGGCGTTTCTTTTTTTCCTGTGTCATGTTCATTACCCTCCTGTAGGTTTCCTCGGAGGCGGTCACTTTGGAAAAAGCGGCTTTGTAATCGTCCTTAAACATTGGCGTCCACCTCCTGTAAGGATTTTCTGAGCAATTCCCTGCCCCGCCTCAGCTGGGCGCAGACCGTATTCTTCGGTTCTTTCAAAATCTCCGCAATCTCCTGCGTAGAGTATTCCTCGTAGTAATGCAGGTAGATGGGCAGGCGGTATTTTTTCGGCAGCTCCATCACCGCGTAAAACAGGTCGGAATGGGCGGGGTTGTCAAAGGACAGCGTGGCCGCGTAATCCTCATAAGACTCCTGCCGCCACCACCGGGCCTTCGTCAGATTCTTGCACTCGTTGATGGCAACCCGGATCAGCCACCGCTTCACATGCTCCTCACTTTCAAAAGGCTTTTCCTCCTTCAATAGCTTGAGAAACACGTTCTGGGTGATGTCCTCCGCGTCCGCCGCCGATTTTATGTAGTTGAAAGCCACCCGGAATACGGTGTCGATGTAGCTTTCCGCGTAGCGCGTGAATTGCTCTGTGTTCAGCATATCGTTTTCTCCTTGAAAAGCTTTTCACTTATTATACAACTATCAGGGGGGATTTGATTGCATCGTGGAAAATTTTTGATTCCGCCCTTGATTTTATGCCGAAATCGAATACAATAGAAAACATATTTCACGGAAAGGTTGAAGCAGCTATGAATAAAATCGTGATTCCCGAGGGCTACCGCCCCAAGCTGGACGCTTACGACACCCAGCGTGCCATCGCCTACATCAAGGATACCTTTCAGGAGGAGTTTTCCAAGGCGCTGAATTTGAAGCGCGTCTCTGCTCCCCTGTTCGTCACCGAAAGCTCTGGCCTCAATGACAACCTGAACGGCTATGAGCGGCCTGTTTCCTTTGATATTCCCGCTGTGGACGCGGACGCCCAGGTGGTGCATTCTCTGGCCAAATGGAAACGGCTGGCCCTGAAACGGTATCATTTCACCGTGGGCAACGGCCTGTACACCGACATGAACGCCATCCGCCGGGACGAGGAGCTGGACAACGTGCACTCCATTTATGTGGATCAATGGGACTGGGAAAAGGTCATTACCCAGGAAAACCGGAACCTGGAATTCCTGAAGCTCATTGTCAAGGCGATTGTAAACGCCATCTGCGACACCAATGACCGGCTCCATGTCCGCTATCCCCAACTGCGCACCGAACTGGGCCGGGAGGTCAGCTTCATCACCGCTCAGGAATTGGAAGACCTGTATCCCGAACTTCCCACCGGCGCTCAGCGGGAGAACGCCTATGTCAAAGAGCATAGAACCGCCTGCATCATGCAAATCGGCAGGGCGCTCCGCTCCGGCAAGCCCCATGACGGACGAGCCCCGGACTATGATGACTGGGATTTAAACTGCGATATTTTCTTCTGGGACGACACCCTGAACCGGGCGCTGGAGGTTTCCTCCATGGGCATTCGTGTGGATGAAAAGTCTCTCGACCGTCAGCTGACCGAAGCGGGCTGCGATGACCGCCGGGCGCTGCCCTTCCACCAGATGCTGCTGAAGGGAGAGCTGCCCCTGACCATCGGCGGCGGCATCGGTCAGTCCCGGCTTGCTATGCTGATGATGGGCTGCGCCCACATCGGCGAGGTACAGTCCAGCGTCTGGGATCAGGCCACGGTGGAGGCCTGCGAGAAGGCCGGAATCCCGTTGCTGTAACAAGATAACCGGGCTGGTGAAAACCGGCCCGGTCCTTTTAATAGGTGAAGAATTTGTAGAATGTCGGATAGACATTCAGAAATTGCCGCAGATTGGTTCGGCTGTAAGTACCAGGGTCATGGATGGTGAAGCCTTCTGCCGTCAGCGTTTCTCCGCCGATAAAGCCCGTCACCACCACCCAGTGCTGGGAACCATAGTTATTTTTCATACCCAGCAGAACCGGCTTTCCCTGCACCAGCTTCTGATAGATTCGTTCCAGATAGCCGTTGGGGTCCGTGCTGGCTGTATAGTGGCTGGGCCAGTACAGGTCGCCGGAGGGCGTGTAGCGCAGCTGCCGGGACATGACGTCCGGATAAATTGTCTTCCCTTGCCGCACAGATTCCACCATCGCCACCGCCGTGGTGGCGCAGCCGATCTGGGAAAAGGGCTTTCCAGAGGTGCCCACTGTTTTCTCTGCCCAGCGGCTGTCATTCTGCTTGAAATTCGGTACCGGCAGAGAAACCGAACTGTAATAGCCGGACAGGTATTGGGAACTGACATAGCCGGTTTTGGTTCCGTGATACAAAATCCGGCTCCAGCCGCCGCTGCTGCTCAGCAGCAGCACGTTTTCACCCGCGTAAAGGGACGCAGTCCTGCCGTACTGGGTGCCCGGGCCGCTGCGGACGTTCAGGCTGCCGGAACGGACATTCACGCTGACAGCCGTTCCCTGTACAACCGTGATGTAATCGGCATGGCAGTAACCGAGCCTGCCCTTGTCATACTCTACCTTCCACCAGTCTCCGCTGCGGGAATGCAGGGTAATATAGCTTCCCTTTTTCAGGGACGCTGCGGCAGGCGCGCCTGTTGAGGGCTGGGTGCGTACATTCAGGGAGCCGCCAGAGGTCGTTACCGCGCCGGCTTTGATGGCAGACGCCGCTTCCGCCCGGGGAGACAACGCAAGCAACATCAGAATCAGGAAAGAAATGGAGATAAATCTTCGAATTTTAACCACCTCATAGGGAATTTCTCGCATATATGCGCCCTAATTGTAACACATCTGTTACCTTTTGTGAACAGGCCAAATATTGGAACAAAAATATGTCTGAAAAGGGAAAATAATGCTTGACTTTTCTTAGCACTTCGTGTATTATATCCGAGTCGGCAGTAAGCCTACAGCGCATGGAGAAGTCGCGTAGCTGGCCGAGCGCGCACGATTGGAAATCGTGTATACCCCAAAAGGGTATCGAGGGTTCAAATCCCTCCTTCTCCGCCAAAGAACCTCTTTTGTCAAACGGCAAAAGAGGTTCTTTCTTTCGTCTTTCACAGCAAAAGAACGTCCCCTGTGTCTTGCGGCACAGGGGATGTTTGGTTACTGCACATCCAGCTTGACGGCATCGTTTTCCACGAGAATACGAATCGCAGAAATGGGATGCTCAAAGCTGTCGATAATGGCCTCGGAGATAGGATCCTCCAGTTCCCGCTGGATGGTGCGGCGGAGGTTCCGGGCGCCGTAGGTGGTGGAATAGGCCTTCTTTACCAGCAACTGCCGCAGAGAATCGTCCCAGGTAAGGGTCAGGCCCCGGGCAGACAGACTATCGCGCAGTTCGGAAAGCATAATGTCCGCAATACCGAGGAAGTTTTCCTCGCTCAAATGGTTGAAGGTCAGGATTTCATCCACACGGTTCAGGAACTCAGGCCGCAGGAACTCCCGCAGAGCCTTCATGGTGGTCTCCTGCACCTTATCGCCTTCCGTGCGCCCAAAGCCCAGACCGCCCACGCGGCCCTCAGAACCGGCGTTGGAGGTCATGACGATGACGGTGTTCTCGAAGTTCACAACACGGCCCTGCGCGTCAGTAATGCGCCCGTCGTCCAGTACCTGAAGCAGCACGTTGAGCACGTCCGGGTGGGCCTTCTCGATCTCGTCAAAGAGCACCACGCTGTAGGGCCGGCGGCGAATCTTCTCCGTCAGTTGTCCCGCCTCGTCATAGCCCACATAACCGGGAGGAGAGCCGATCAGCTTGGAAACCGTGTGCTTTTCCATGTATTCCGACATATCCAGCCGAATCAGAGCGTCCACGCTGTCGAACAGATCACTTGCCAGCTGCTTCACCAGCTCCGTCTTGCCAACGCCGGTGGGGCCGACAAAAATGAAGGAAACAGGCCGCTTCTTGGGACTGATGCCCACCCGGTTCCGGCGGATGGCCCGTGCCACCGCTTCCACCGCCTGATCCTGACCCACGATGTGGGTTTTCAGGCGGTCGGCAAGGCCCTTGATTTGTTGATACTCCTGGGCCTTGATCTTGGAGGCGGGAATTTTCGTCCACATCTCAATAATCCGGGCCAGGTTTTCCATGGTCACGGCAGGCTTCGGCATGGCCTCCAGTTCTTCGATTCTGGGAGCCAGCTGCATCAGCCTGCTGCGCAGGTACGCAAGACGTTCATAGTTCTGGTTCTCGGTGTCCTCATTGAGCTTCCGCAATTCCAGTTCATAGTCGTCCCGTTCCTTCTTCAGCTGGGCCAGCTCGGAGATTTCCTTGCATTGCAGGTTCACATCGGAACAGGCCTCGTCCAGCAGGTCGATGGCCTTATCCGGCAGAAACCGGTCGGTAATGTACCGTTCAGACAGCACCACGCACTGGTGGGCAATTTCCGGGGAAATCTCCACGCCATGGAACTCGGCGTAGGACTTTGCGATGCCCTGCATAATCTGGCTTGCCTCGGCAATGGTAGGCTCCGCCACCGTCACAGGCTGGAACCGGCGCTCCAGAGCCGCGTCCTTCTCAATGTACTTGCGGTACTCGGCAAAGGTGGTGGCTCCGATGACCTGAATCTCCCCCCGGGACAGGGCGGGTTTCAGAATATTGGCGGCGTTCATGGAGCCTTCGGCGTCTCCGGCACCCACAAGGTTATGCACCTCGTCGATCACCAGAATAATGTTGCCGCATTCCTTAATTTCCGCAATCAGGCTCTTCATGCGGCTCTCAAACTGGCCCCGGAACTGGGTTCCGGCAACCAGCGCCGTCAGATCCAGCAGAAACACTTCCTTGTCCCGCAACTTATAGGGGACATTTCCGGAGGCAATCCGCTGGGCCAGGCCTTCCGCAATGGCGGTCTTACCCACGCCCGGCTCGCCGATCAGGCAGGGGTTGTTCTTCTGGCGGCGGTTCAGAATCTGAATCACCCGCTCCGTTTCCACATCTCTGCCGATAACCTTGTCGAGTTTGCCCTCTCTGGCCCGCCCGGTCAGGTCCATGCAGTAGCTGTCTAAGAATTTATGCTTCTTATTCTTCTTTTTGCCCCTTCCCTCCTCCGGCGGCTCCTCACGCTTCACGGGACGTTGAGGCTGGGCAGGGGGATTGGGATTTCCGCCGAACAGCTGGTTCAACAGCGGGAAAGTCGCGGTCTGGCTGTCGATTTCGTCATCATCCGCATCGTCGCTGTCATCCCGCTGACCGAACATACTGCTCATTTCGTCCGTGAGCATATCCAGGTCCTCCTCGGAAATGCCCATCTGCTTGACCGCCTGATCGATCTGGGGAATGCCCAGACTCCGGGCACACTTCAGGCAGTAGCCTTCATTCATCGTCACGCCGTTTTCGACCTTGGTAATAAACACAACGGCAACGTTTTTCTTACATTTGCTGCACATTTTCGGCTGCATTGTCACTCACTCCTTTTCCTTTCGGTGCAGTATATCATAGAACCGCCAAAAAAGGAAAAACAAATTATGAACGAAACCTCTACTTTGTCCAGTCGCTTCCAACCTCAAATTGTTCGATGCCGTCATCGTACCAAAGGTGGGTCATGTACAGCCCTCCCGGCGGGACGGTGGGGCCGGCGGCGGTACGGTTTCCGGAGACCAGAATGGCCCCAATCTCCTCGGGACGAATCTTCCCCTCCGCCGCGTAGACCACGGTGCCCGCCATGGCCCGGGCCATGTTGTACAGGAAGCCATTGGCGCAGACCTTCAAGGTGAGCACATTCTCCCGACGCTCCACGTTATAATAGTATACCGTGCGGACGGTGGATTTGACATCCGTGCCAACACTTCTCACCGCCGCGAAATCGTGGGTGCCCACGAACTGGCTGGCCGCCGCCTGCATGACGGTTTCGTCCAGATGCCGGGGGTAAAACCAGGCGCGGTTGACATAAAACGGGTCCTTCAAACGGGAATTGTAAATCTGATAGGTATACTCCTTGCGCACGCAGGAGCCGATGGCGTTGAAGTTCTCGTGAACCTCAAAGGCCTTTGTCACCACAATGTCGCAGGGCAGATGGGTGTTGAGGGCATAAGGGAGCCGCTCTGCCGGGATGGTGGAACTGGTACGGAAATTCGCCACATAACAGCGGGCATGGACGCCCGCGTCGGTGCGTCCGCAGCCGGTCATGTGCACCGGGTGCCCCACAATCATGGCAGTGGCTTTTTCCAGAGTTTCCGCAACAGTAGGTAGGTTTTTCTGCACCTGCCAGCCGTGATAGTTTGTCCCAAGATAGGTCAAAATCAGTGCGATATTGCGCATATCTTTCCTCACAAGCCCACGGTTTTCAGTCCGATGACCACAGCCACCAGCGCTGCGCCCACACCGTAGGAAAGGAAGTCCTCTCGATGGTAGTGCAGCAGCTTCATCTTGGTTCTGCCCTCGCCGCCCTGATAGCAGCGGCACTCCATGGCGGTAGCCAGCTCGTCCGCCCGGCGGAAGGCGCTGATGAACAATGGCACAAGGATCGGCACCAGAGCCCTGGCCCGTTTGAGAAGGCTCCCGGTCTCAAAATCCGCGCCCCGTGCCTTCTGGGCGGACATGATCTTATCCGTTTCCTCAATTAAGGTGGGGATAAACCGCAGGGCGATGCACATCATCATGCTCAGCTCATGGACGGGCATATGAAGCTTCTTCAGCGGTCCCA
>JALFAD010000069.1 GCA_022772525.1 Clostridiales bacterium | reverse complement strand
TGAAAACTGGCGGTTTTGGTCCGGGCTGCGGGACTTGAACCCACGGTCTCTTGGTCCCAAACCAAGCGCGATACCAAACTTCGCTAAGCCCGGATATTCAGTTGGAGTTTTTTCAGATGTGGTCAAACATGTGGTCAAAGGCTATTTTAGACCAGAGCAGGGGAGAAGTCAAGAAGAAAAAGTACTAGTGCCGCAACGGGTTTTCGAGTTAGCGGGATTCTGCTGCCAGTTTGGTGCTCCAGCTCCCAAACCAGGCGCCCTACCAACTGGGCCACACCCGGATATGCAACTGCCTTAACGGCTTCATTATACACGAATTCCTGAAAAAAGCAACCCCCAATCCTGAAAATAGGACGGCGGAACAGAAAAATGTATGGAAATGATTGCAATTTAACGGAGTTTGTGGTAAACTATCCCGGTATGTCAAAAAATGGGAGGGTAACCTGTGAGAAGAATTTGTGCGTTGCTGCTGACGGCGCTGCTTTTGTGCGGATGCGCGAAGATAGATGATACACCGGCGGTTGAATCTACAGTACCGACGGAAACCGTACCTGCGGCGACTGTCCCATCGGACGGCGACCCGAAGAACGTGACCTGCAAGGGCAGCTATACCGGGCAGGGAAAGGAACAAACGGTCATTGCCAGTGTCGGAAAGCAGACGCTCACCAACGGGCAGTTGGCGGCGTGGTACTGGGCTGAGGCGGCACAGTACAGGCAGACCGATGGGCAGGATGCACCGGATTACACGGCCTCGCTGGACACACAACGCTGCGGTGTGGATGATACCGTGAACAGCTGGCAGCAGTATTTTCTGCGGCAGGCGCTGAACGCCTGGCATACGGCGGCGGCGCTGAATGAGCAGAGCGCGGATGTCCCGCTGGAAACGGAGGAAGCCTATCAGCCTGCCGATCATCTTTATGAAGAGTATATGCAGGGAATGCCGGCAACAGAGTATTTGTATGGCTACAACCCCTATTATTCGCCCAACTCCATGCACCAGGCGTACCTGAATGCCATTCCTGAAACCCTGAACGCGCTGGCGCAGGAAAAGAACTGCGCGGATACGGATGCGTTGGCCCGGCAGGCGTTTGGCACCGATACGCAGAGCCTGACACAGATGGTGGAGGAACTAAACCGGGCGTATATGTACTTTACCCAGTTGACTTATGATCTGCCTCAGGAGGAGACGGAAGAGGAGGTCAACGGAGAGTATTATGTAAATTTCCGGCACATTCTGCTGAAGACGGAGGGAACGACTGCGGAGGAAGCCATGGCGGCGTTTCAGAAGAAGGCCGCCGCCCGGGCCAAGCCTCTGACCGGTCAGGAAAAGCAGCGGGAGAGCGCCTTTGCGGATCTGGCCCACTGGTACTCCGAGGATACAGCCTCCGCGCTGGACGGCGGCGCCTACCGGCGGGTTCTGAGGGAGCAGCTTCCTCAGGACATTGCTCAGTGGTGCTTTGCCCCGGAGCGCCAGCCGGGGGACACCACGGTGATCAACGGCGAAGATGGAGTACATATTCTCTATTTCTCCGGGAAGGAATCTGTTTCGGAGGTGGAAGCAGCGGAGCAGGCCCAGCGGGATGCGCAGACAGAACTTATCCGAAAAGCAAAGGAAGATTACCCCATGGAGGTCACCTACGGTGACATCGTTCTGCCGGAGGCGGAAGCGCTGGTTTCTTCCGATGAGCTTCTGTATCCAGACATTGCCCATGAGCGGTTCCCGGAAATTCCCCTCTATTTACAGCAGGATTACCCAACCACCATGTACGGCGGCTGGCCCATCCGCACCAACGGCTGCGGTATCACCTCCATGGCGATGGTGGCCTCCTATATGACGGATGAACTGATGTCCCCGCCGGAAATGTGCCGCCGCTTTGGCGGCTACAGCCACCGACACGGCACCGACGGTATGATCTTCTTCAAGGAATCTCCGGGCATGGGTTTCTATCTGATTGAGCAGACCTATGATCCGACGGTGGCCTGGCAGGGGCTGGAGGATGGCCATGTGGTAATTTCCGTCCAGCATCCGGGCTACTGGACGCGGGCGGGACACTACATCGTCCTTCAGGAGATTACGGAGGACGGCATGGTCCGGGTGCGGGATTCCAATATTTACAACTACAGAAGAATCAGCAATCACACCAACGATGAGCATACATGGGGCAGCATTACCAGCGCCGGTTCCGGCTTCTGGGTCTTTGACTACAAGATCACGCGGCTTCCTGCCTGCTCTCGCTGCGGCGAACCGGAGAAAACTTCCGGCGGTTTGGTTGCGGACTACTATTGCCGCAAGTGTGCCCCCGCGCAGCTTCGGCGCGGTACTTATCTGGAATCACTTGCTGACTGAAACAGAACGGCGTCCGGGAATTCCCCGGGCGCCGTAGTTCTGCAGCGAAAATGCATTTTATCGATGTTATCATATCTGTGTGGTTCTGGCCTGTGAGAAAAAAAGCTGGGTTAATACTGCGCCGCCTCGGCGGATTTGAGTTGGAGCTGCAATTTGTCAGCAATCAGGGCGATGAACTCGGAATTGGTGGGCTTGCCCTTGGTGTTGGAAACCGTGTAGCCGAAGAATCGCTGCAGGGTATCCAGGTCGCCCCGATCCCAGGCGACCTCGATGGCGTGGCGGATGGCACGCTCCACTCTCGACGGGGTGGTGCCAAAGGTCTTGGCAACCTGGGGGTAAAGGACCTTGGTGATGGCGTTCGTGCCCCTGACGGGCCACGGAGGGGCTTCCAAGGACTACCGAAAAGCGAGTGTGATCGCCAACAATTGATTGCTTTCTTTATCGCCCTGTTTGCTACTGCTTCACAGGGTTTGACAATATAATAGCGAAATCCAAAAGCATAGTCAAGCGTGAACCCAATGAACATTTTAGAAATTTTTTGCTCTGTTCTTTGTGCTTTTGAACTACAAAAAGGATGATTTCACTTTGCTTTTCAAAGTTTTACAAACTTTTCTGCGGTTTTTGCGGTTTTAGAGTTCCGTAAAAGATCAGGAATCCGCCACAGTTTTTTCCCAAAGGTGCGGTTCGTGGTTCTGTAAGCCAAAAGCACAAGATCATACAAGTTCCTTCGAGTTCCTACGACCTGTTAAGTGATAGGTACAAGAGGCTACAAGTCAGCGTGAGAAAAGCCCTCATAATCTTTTCAAAAATTGCCTTTCCATAAGAGTAGTATCCAAAGAATTGGATACTACTTTCTGTATAATTAGGGTACAAAGATTGAGAGAGATAAGAAACAAAAACCTCTCAAAACTAAATTAAAGGGTAGCGATCCCAAGACAAAACGCAGTTGCCGAACGGCAACAAAGAAAGGATTTACCATGAAAAAGACTACTGGCTATTCCATCAACTTCGCTGAGAACACCATCACCCTGACCAAGGCTTTCGCCCAGAGAGCAAAGAACCCCGCCACCTCCGAGTTCCGTGAACTGGCAAAACTCCACAAGAATTTCCCTGAACTCACCATCACGATGCGTACCGCAGTCATCACCGCCGACAAGGAGACCCACGGCGGCCTGACTATTGAGTGGATGACTGACTACATCAAGAATTACAAGGATGAAGTCGCTGTCGCAGAGTTCGAGGAAGCCAAGAAGTTCTACAAGAAGATGCCTGGCTACTACGGCAAGGTCAAGGCTTGGTTCCTGAAGAACTACCCCAACTATCAGGATGTTGATTTTGCTGATGTAGCAACCTCTCAGAAGCCCGAAACCGACGATCTGCGGATCGCAGGCTAATCCAACCAAGAGTACAAGAAAGGAATTGATTGAAATGGCAAAGATTAGTAAAAGAGAACTGAACTACCGTGTGGATTTCACCAAGATGACCCTGACGATGACTGCGGACTTCGCAGATAAGGCATACAACCCTGCTACCGATGAATACGAAATCCTGACCCGCTTGAAGAAGGATTTCCCCAATCTGCGGATTGTTCGCAAAACCCACCGCTCCCCCAAGACTGCCAACCCCGCCAAGGGACTGACCTATGAGCGGATGGAGAAGTATATCCGCCTCCACGAGAACGCCGACGAGCTGCTTGACCTGTTCCAGAAGGTACAAAGTGCGGGCAGAGGCTACCCCTATGTCAAGGCGTGGTTTGTGAAGCAGTTCCCTAACTACAACGACATTCCCAACTTTGTCAACGGCAAACTGCGGATTGTGGAGCCTGTTGAGGTTCCCAACGCAGAGGAAAACGAAGAACTGGCAGAAGCAGGCTAATTTTTAGTCATTCACTTAACAGTAATCATATTTATATTAGTGTTAAATTGATGACTTAATGTGAAGAAAGGACTACGAAGATGTTAGAAATTGGCCGTGTATATTCCAAGCCTGAACTGACCCAGATGTTGGGAACCAGAAGTAAACAGGGCATTGACCGCAAATTGCAACGCTATGGGATTACCTTTGAAGTCCACGGGCGTGGTGAAAGGGCGGTCTATACCATCAAGGCAATGGCAGACCCTTTCAAGGTGTTCGCAATCACAGAATTGGGCTTTGACGGCGGTACGGACTTCATCAAACTGCGGAACTTCTACTATCACTTCTTCGAGGATGAAGTCTTTATGGCAATGCCTGACGAGGTAAAGGAAAATCGTATGAGGAAGATGGGACAGGATGTTTCCCGACAAACCATTGCCACCTATACCGAAAGATTGAAAGCAAATAATCTGATTTGCCGCAATACAAGCATCTTCATCTACTACTTTGCCCATAAGGATGAACAGCGATTGTGCGACCACTCAGAGTATGTGGAGGCTTGGCACAACTATTGGAGCGACATTGAAAGCGGTCTGAACTGCTACGAGGCGATTTTCAATATGCTGGCAGAACACGGCGGGGTTGCACGGAAACAGCCCATACTTGAAATCAACGGCATATACAACGAAAAAATTGAATATATGCTTTCACTCATCCAGCACTCCATTGAGAGTGAATTTGAGGGCTAATTAAGTCAGGCATTTAACATTAACTTGTATATTATTAGTGTTAAGTGCCCGACTTAATTGGCCTTTTCCTTTTAATTTAACTATTAAAAGTTTCATAGATAGCAGGAAGAAAAACAAAGGAGACATTGCAATGAGCCCAATTGAGAACCATTTCAAAAATGTGCCTGACTACTACGACTGGATGTATTTGGACGGCTACACCCCAGAGGAAATCCTGTATGCTTTTCACAGGAAGATGGATAGGGAGCAGGCAGAAAGAGAAGCCCTGAACGAGGGGTTCGACTCTATCAAGGTAAAAAGTGAGGTGAAACTCAAGAAATGAGCGAAAAGAAGGATGAAAAGAAGAAAAAGAAGCAGTCCATTTTGGAAAAAGAGATTTTCGGGATTATGGAAAAGTCCATGAAAACCGCCTTGGATGCGGCGGTGGATGACCTTTTGAAGGACTGGGACAAAGAAATCAAAATTAAGTTATAAAAAAGCGGCAAGCCGATTCAGAGAACCCATAGACGGGGCTTTGAACGGCTTGCCGTTTTTTTCGTTTTCTGCCGTCACTCCCGTGTGACGGTATTTTTTGCCGTCCCGCACACAGCCATGAAAACCGTCTTTGGAAATCAAATCCACTCTTGGTAGGGCGGTTGCCCACGCCAAAAGGGAAAAAAGCAAAACGCCGAGGATTTTCCCGAAATGGGTGCGGGGGGTAGCGTCCACGAAAAGGGGCTTGCCATACCGTGAACAGAATCGGGGCATTTTCCCCCGCTTTTCTGCCTTTTGGAACTGCGGAAAAAGCGTTCACGAAACCAACTGTTTTATTGAACGCCCGCCACAGGCTCCTTGACATACTCCATAATATCCCCTGGCTGGCAGTCGAGGATTTCACACAGTTGGATAATGGTATCAACGGTCACGCTACGATTATTCACCAGACTGTCAACAGTTTTGGGGTTAATCTTGTAAGTATTGCGAAGGTCAATTTTTTTGATACCCTTTTGGGTCATTCGCTCAAAGAGTTTGGCGTAGGATACAGGCATAGTATCTCCTCCTTTGTACCATAAAGTATACAGTGTTTCAAGTGGTTTGTCAACAGGAATTGTACCAAAAAGTATACAAATAGTATGTACCAAATTTGGTACAATCGTCAATAGACATTTCGTACCTTTTATGGTACAATATTCTCGTAATCAAGGACAACCAATTTCAACAAGGCCTGTTGTAAGTCCTTTCAAACACAAAGGAGCCTCGACAGCACGGAGAGACGGCAACAACAAAAACAAAGGAGATAACCACAATGTCTAAAATCGAACTGCTTGCCAAGATTGAACTTCTCAACAAATACGAAGCAATGATGGAGGAACTGAAAGCCGAAGCCGACACCATCCGCAACTCCATCAAGGCCGAGATGGAGGCCAGAGAGGTGGAGGAACTGATTGCGGGACAATACATCGTCCGCTACACCTCCGTCCTTTCCAACCGCTTTGACAGCACCGCTTTCAAGAAGGTTATGCCGGAAATCTACAAGGCTTACACCAAACAGGTTTCCAGCCGCCGCTTCACCATTAGCGTATAAAAAGCCCTTGTCAGAGCGGTAACTCCGACAAGGGCAGCCCAAGAAAAAACGTCGAAAGTCATTCAGGGGTATGCTTATTATAAAGCCTCTGCCCCTCCAAATCAAGGAGGAAAACACAATGAAGCAACTCACCAGTTACAATTGTGTCGCAGGGTATCTCAACAAGGTTTTCGACCTTCTGAACGCAGAGTTCTTTGAAAGTAAACTTTCAAGACCCACCATCACCATCCAGTCCACGCCAAAAGCCTACAGGTAATTTGATTCTGACTGTCATGCTTGCGTTTGCCGAGTACGAAAGGGGCATGATTGTTGAGAGAACGCAGACAGGTAAGGCGGTTGCCAGACAAGACCCCAGTTTCAAAGACGGCAGACCGAAGAAGTTTACAGCGGGACAGATTGAATTGGCTTTGTCGCTTTTGGAACAGGGGAAGACCTATCGGCAGATTACCCAGATGACGGGGATTAGTAAGAGTACGCTCATTCGGGAAAGGAAGCGGCAAAGAGTGTAATTCGTGCAGAATGATGGTTTATAAATAATACATTGGCCGTTTGGATATATAAAAGGAAAAGCCGATTTTGCTTCCCCTTTTATATACCTTAGCCTTTTACGGTTTTCTATTCAAGCGAATGGTCTGGACAGACATTCACGATTATTCAAAAAGTGTAATGCTTCCCTGGATTCTTGTGATCTCAATGTCTTCTAAGATACAGCCCACGCCCTCATATTCTTCTTGCCACTCTTCACAGTTATCAAGATAGACAGCGGCATCGGGCGTTGCAACGAGATTGGCCGCAAAGGGAAACTCAACATTGTTTTCTACCACTTTTCCATCTATCATCGTTTCCTGGGGGAATGAAAGATGATAAAAGGCTGCGTTGGTTTTACCACTGACAGAAATATTATGAAGTTCGTCTGTCCACCCATCACCGGTAATTTCATAGGTAAAATCCGTTGCATTCAGCGTATAACTCCTGGACCTATAGTTGCAGCTATATTCAATGGCAAGCTGCGACTCGTCGGTATCAATTTTTTCTGCATATTCTTCTTTCAATGTGAACACTGTGTATATATAATAACTAACACCTTCAAACTCGTCAAAAGCATTGGTACGAATACAACTTTCAACGCACTGCTTGGTTTCAAAGTAATCCTGCCAGTTATCCATTGTGATTTCAACGACCTGTACTTTTGGCTCGGTTTCGGTGGGAGCGGTATACTCCGTCTGATAATCGGTGGAGTCGGTATTCTCTGTCTGATTCGGCGATACGCCGGTAGAATCGTTTTCCGTCTCGTTCTGTTTCGGCTTCTCTGCATTCCCGCAAGCCGCAAGGGACAGGCACAGCACGAGCGCCAAGAACAGAGAAATTGCTTTTTTCATAATTCTTTCCTTCTTTCAATAAAAATAAAAAAGTGCGCTAACCGAAGTCAGCGCACCAAAAACGCAAACTCCGTTAGTCGCCAAACCAACTCTGCGTAATAAGGAACCCCTCACACCCACAGAAACGGAATTTGCATTTTTAACAAATTCACATTATGGGTGTGAAAAGGGTATAGCATCCCTATGGTGAGATTCTATAACTACGCATTATGAAGTTGGTTTTGCAAAAGTATTGTACCACCCCCTTCCGCAAATATCAACTTCAAATATCTGCGATACAGGCTTTTCTCTTTCATTTTGGTGTGCTATACTAACAGAAAACCCGCCACGGAGGGGATATTATGGCGAACGGCGAAAAGGGCAAGGGCAGATCGCAGAATCAACGGTTGAAACTGTTCTATCTTCTGGACTATCTTCTGGAACAGACGGACGAAACCCATACCGTCAAGGTTCAGGAAATTATCGAACACTTTGACAACTACTACAAAATCCCCGTGGAGCAGAAAACCGTCTGTTCCGATCTTCACCTTTTGGACGAATACGGCTATGAAACCCAGTATGACGGGCGGACAAGGGGATGGAGAATTGTAGATCGGGAGTTTGACACACAGGAACTCCAACTTCTAATTGACAGCGTTCAGTCCTCCCGCTTCATCACCCAGAAACAGGCTAAGACCCTGACCGACAAACTGAAAGCGAAAGCAAGCCGCTATGATCGGGTGCTTTTAGATCGGCGGTGCTATGTTCCCAACCGTGTCCGCAGTATGAATGACAGCATTTTCTACCATCTTGACGATCTCCACACCGCTATCGCCAATGACTGGCAGGTCACTTTCAAATACTTCTATTTCACCCCGAAAAAACAAAAGGCATTTACAAAAAAGGCGAACTCTACACCGCAAGCCCTTACGCCCTGTTGTGGAGCGATAACAACTATTATCTTTTGGCTTTTGAGGGCGGGAAGATGAAGCATTTCCGTGTGGATAAGATGGATGGTATCAGCATTGTAGCCCAGAAGCGGGAGGGAAAGAAAGAGTTTAAGGAACTGAATTTGTCAGAGCGTTCTCTGCGGATGTTCTCTATGTTTTCCGGCAAAGTCCAGAACGTAAAGATACGGTTTTCCAACCATTTGGCGAATGTGGTGATTGACCGCTTTGGGCGGGATATTGTGATGATTCCCGATGATGAAAAGCATTTTACCATTCATACGGACATTGAAGTCAGCCCGCAGTTTTTCGGATGGATTTGCGGATTGGGTAAGGCCGTCCGCATTCTGGCTCCCGCCGAAGTGGTGGAAGAAATGGGAAACTATGTAAAAGGAATAGCCGAGATGTACTAACACGCACAAAGAGAGAGGAAGTCGTAAAAACTTCCTCTCTCTTGAACTATCTTGTACAAACTTGTACCAACTCATACACCATTCAAGGGACTGTAATGCTGATAGCGTTTACTCATATCATCGTCATTGATGTCGAGATATGCCTGTTCGGTAACTGTTACGCTGGAATGACCCAAGATTTTACTCAAAGTGTAAATATCCATACCATTCATCAAACAGCGTTTTGCGAAATTGTTTCGCAGACAATGGGGGGTGTATTCTTCATTCAGACCCGCACGAGCAATATACTTGCGGAAGTTGCCTTCAAAATTACCGACACCGATGGAACCGCCGTGTTCTTTGACAGGGAATAGATAATCACTTTCCACATAGCGGTCTTTGTATTGGAGCCAACTCCGCAGAGCCTTTTCGGTCTTGGGGGAGAAAAATACAGTTCTTTCTTTCCGCCCTTTGGTTTCCTCCGCCCGCAGATTTATCCGCTTGCGGGAAAGTTCCAAATCCGACACCAAAAGGGTGGAACACTCTCCCAACCGCATCCCGCTGTCGAGCATCAGGAGGATCATCACATAATCCCGATGTTCGGAGAAATAGGAGCGGTCAAACTTTGACAGCAACTTACGAAGTTCATCGTCAGTCAGATACACCTTCGGTTCTCTGTTGGATTTCAGTTGTCGTACCCGCTTCATCGGATTCTTCTTGATTATGTAGTTGCGTTCCAGATAGTTGAAGAACACCCGAAGATTGCGAATATAGTTGTTGATCGTGATGGTGCTGACGGGTTTGCGGAAGTCCCGCCGACGGTCTGGGTAGTTTGTTGCCTTTTGCTTATCGTTGGAATAGAAGGTGTATTTGCCTCTCTCTTGGAGGTCAAAAATGTATCTGCGTATCACATTCTCATTGACCTTATCTACGGTGCTGATACCCTGTTCTTCTTTACACCATTTCTCAAATAATCGCAGGGTTTGTTCATAAGAAAGCATCGTTTTTTCCCTTAATTGGGTGGTGCGGCAATAAAGCATAAATTCATTGGTTTGCCAGTCAAAATCCAAACAAATTGCCATAAAAATACTCCTGTTCATTGGCGTGATTTTCACCCAATAAAGCAGGAGTATTTATAGGTGCGATAAAGAATGTTGATAGGCTTAACGAGTATCCTCTATTGGGGGTTTCCCAACATTCGTAGGGTTGGAGCCTCAAAAGAAAAAGCCGGAAACCCGTTGCGCCCCAATCAGAACTGCGCCGCCTCGGCGGACTTTAACTGCAATTGCAGCTTGTCCGCAATCAGGGCGATGAACTCCGAATTGGTGGGCTTGCCCTTGGTGTTGGAAACCGTGTAGCCGAAGAATTTTTGCAGGGTGTCCAAATCCCCTCTGTCCCAGGCAACCTCGATGGCGTGGCGGATGGCCCGCTCCACTCTGGACGGCGTGGTGCCGAAGGTTTTGGCGACCTCCGGGTACAGTACCTTTGTGATGGCGTTGATCACATCCATGTCGTTCACAGCAATGATAATGGCCTCCCGCAGATACTGGTAGCCCTTGATATGGGCGGGAACGCCAATCTCGTGGATGATATTGGTCACAAGGGTTTCAATGCTGACCTTGTCAGAACGGCGGGCGGCAGGATACCGAAGGCTCTCCCCACCCCGGATTTCCTCCAACCGCTCAACCAGCGCAGCCATGTCGCAGGGCTTCAGCATCAGGTAGCGGACGCCTAAGTTTGCCGCCGCTGTGGAAACGTACTCCGTAAGAAACGCGGAGGTTGCCAGTGTGATTGGTTTATGCTCCATGTTCGCAATGGATTTTAGGACGCTGATTCCGTCCTTTTTCGCCAGCATTAGGTCGAGTACCAGGATATCCGGCTTTTTCTCTTCGATCATGCGAATTGCCTGCTCCCCGTCGCCGGCAGTTCCCAAAACACGAAAGCCGTCGGCGCGCTGCAAAGCAGCAGTCAGACCGGAACAAAAGTCCTCGGCGCTGTCGGCGATAAATACCGTTGATGTGTGTTCCATACATACCTCTCCTGTCATGTAGAATCTCCCCAGTTCACGGCGTAACTGCCATGTGCGACAATAAAAGAATACCACGATATGCTTGAATTTGCAAGTGAAATCCTCAACAATCGTTCGTCAAACATCGACAATCTGTGATGGAATTGTAAGAAAATGTAACATTTTTGAAGAACCATGTCGAAAAAAGGCGGAGGATCGAACAGTTGACGCCTGTCACATTTTGATGTAAAATCAGTGACATTCGATTTTTTCGTGAAAATGAAGGAGGAGCCCATGATGAAGGAACAAGTGAAGAGCCTGCGGACATTTCTGGATGCTGCTCACAGCGTCTATCACGCACAGAATTTTTTGAAAAGAAGGCTGGAAGAGGCGGGCTATACCCGTCTGCCGGAACAGGTGGACTGGCGTTTGACACCCGGCGAAAAATACTATGTGGAGCGGGGCGGCGCTGCTTTGGCGGCGTTCCGAATCCCGGAAGGGCAGCCGACGGGCTTTCTGATGAGTGTCAGCCACCTGGACAGGCCCTGTTTTAAGGTCAAGGAGAATTTTGAACTGAACGGGGCCTACCTTCGAATGGCGGTAGAACGCTACGGAGGGCAGATCCTGCATACCTGGCTGGATAGGCCCCTGTCGGTTGCCGGGCGGGTGACAGTGGAAACCCAAAATGGTGTGGAGAACCGCCTGGTGGATATTGACCGGGACCTTCTGCTGATCCCCAGCGTCGCCATTCACATGAACCGGCAGGTCAACGACGGCTATAAATGGAATCCGGCGGTGGATATGCTGCCGCTGATGGGAGGGATGGACAGCGCCGGAAGGCTGGCGGATGAATTGGAACGGCAGGCGGGCGGGAAGATTTTGGGCCACGACTTGTATCTCTATGTCCGGCAGAAGTCTTCCGTCTGGGGTGCGGATGGGGAGTACATTTCCTCCGCTGCGCTGGACGATCTGGAATGCGTGTGGGGCTGTGCCCGGGGCTTTTTGAGGGCAAAGCCCTCCGGTGCGGTGCCGGTGCTGTGCGTGTTTGACAGCGAGGAGGTCGGTTCCGGCTCGGTGCAGGGCGCGGGTTCAACGCTGCTGTCGGATGTGCTGGAGCGGGCCTGTGAGAGCATGGAATGGGATCTGAAACGGATGCTGGCCCAGTCCTTTGCCGTTTCCGCGGACAATGCCCACGCGGTTCACCCCAATCATCCTGAGCTTGCCGACCCTGCCAACGCTCCCGTTCTGGGCGGCGGTGTTGTGCTGAAATACAATGCCAACCTGAGCTACTGTACGGACGGTATGTCCGCCGCAGTGTTCCGCAAGATATGCAAAAACGCGGGTGTGAACGTGCAGAGCTACTGCAACCGTGCGGACATTCCCGGCGGCTCAACGCTTGGCCGGATTTCTCTTTCCCATGTCAGCGTTCCCACGGTGGATATCGGCCTGCCGCAGCTTGCCATGCATTCCTGCTATGAGACGGCGGCGGTTTCCGATGCCGCCGATTTGGAAAAAGCCATGACAGAATACTATGGCAGCAGGCTGGTTCTGGAAGGGGACAGCTGCCAAATCGACAGGTAATGGCAGAATCAACAAAAACAGAAGGAAAAAACTGTGAAAACCCACTGTTGCCGGATGGAAAATAATATGATATCATTTGTTTATCCAGGTGAATTGCGTCTACTCCACTACCCTAGGCGCCGTTCGCTGAATTAAAGGAGGATAAATCCGTCTGACTTACGGTGCGGCAGTGTGGAGACCTGTCGTAATGCTCCCGGAATTTTTACTTTCCGGGTATGCGAGAACGCACGCGAAAATGGTAGGTGCGTTTAGAGTCGAAAAACGTATGGCAAGCTTAACCCTGAAGAACATCAAAAAGGTCTACCCCTTCAACGGCGACGACGCCAAGAAGAAAAAGAAGAAGGGCGAGCCCGAAAAGAAGAGCAACCTGCAGGTCACGGACGAGGGCGTCGTGGCAGTTCAGGAGTTCAACCTGGACATTGCCGATAAGGAGTTCATCGTTCTGGTCGGACCTTCCGGCTGCGGCAAGTCCACCACCCTGCGGATGATCGCCGGTCTGGAAGAGATTTCCGGCGGCGAGCTGTACATCGGCGATAAGCTGGTGAACGACGTGGCCCCCAAGGACCGCGATATCGCCATGGTTTTCCAGAACTATGCTCTGTATCCCCACATGACCGTTTATGATAACATCGCCTTCGCCCTGAAGCTGCGCAAGCTGCCCAAGGACGAGATCGATAAGAAGGTCAAGGAAGCTGCCGAAATTCTTGACATCACCCAGTATCTGGGCCGTAAGCCCAAGGCTCTGTCCGGTGGTCAGCGTCAGCGTGTCGCCATTGGCCGTGCTATCGTCCGGGAGCCTAAGGTTCTGCTGATGGACGAGCCTCTGTCCAACTTGGACGCCAAGCTGCGTAACCAGATGCGTGCTGAGATCATCAAGCTGCGTCAGCGCATCAACACCACCTTCATTTACGTTACCCACGACCAGACCGAGGCCATGACGCTGGGTGACCGCATTGTCATCATGAAGGATGGCTTCATTCAGCAGATCGGCACGCCTCAGGAAGTGTTCAACCATCCTTACAACCTGTTCGTTGCTACCTTCATTGGTACTCCTCAGATGAACCTGTTCGAGAATGCCAAGCTGGTTAAGGAGAACGGCAAGTATGTTGTCAAGCTGGACGCTCTGAGCGTTGAGCTGTCCGAGGAGAAGCAGGCGAAGCTGGCTGCCAACAATGTTGCCGAGCAGGATGTGGTTCTGGGTGTCCGCCCCGAGCACATTACGCTGGGCACCGATGGCATCGAAGGCAAGGTCGATGTGTCCGAGCTGATGGGCTCCTCCGTCCACCTGCATGTGACCTCCATGGGCCGCGATGTGGTCATGGTTGTTTCCACCATGAACATGACCGGCGCGGAAGTCGCCGCTCTGTCCAATGGCAACACCGTCAAGTACACCTTCCCCGGTCATGTGTGCCACCTGTTCTCCAAGGAGACCGGCATCAATCTGGAAGCCTGATTTGTACATCCCCAAAGACCCGCCGCACGGCGGGTCTTTTTTACGCGGGACGGAATGATCCCCACCCTGCGGGGATATAATAGAAATCATATGCCGAAAACGGAAAAATTCGCCATTTTTCGTTGGTTATTACTTGACAAAAAAAGAAATTGACAGTATCCTATATAGGTGTGGGGTGTGATGGAAACGTTTCACTTTTTCAATCATCCGTTGAAAAGCCCCACAGCTTTTTGCAACTGCAACCGCGTTCGCGGTTTGAACCCAATGGCGAAACCCCGACGATATTATGGAGGCTTGAAAAGATGAATCTGAATTGTGTGAACATCCTGAAGTGGACAGAAGCACAGCTGAAGTACACTTACGACGTATCCCTGAAGGACGCAACCCCTCAGGAGCTGCATGAAGCTCTTGGTCAGGCAGTCATGATGGCGATTTCCGATAATTGGAGTCATGCCAAGAAGACCCGTATGCACGAGCGCAAGGCCTATTATATTTCCGCTGAGTACCTGATCGGCCGTCTGGTCTACAGCAACCTGTTCAATCTGGGTATTCTTGACGAGATGAAGAAGCTGTTTGCTGAGCGCGGCGTGGATCTGGCGGTTCTGGAGGATATTGAGGATGACGCACTGGGCAACGGCGGCCTGGGCCGCCTGGCGGCCTGCTTCCTGGACAGCGCCGCTTCCACCAACATTCCGCTGTCTGGTTATGGTCTGCGCTATAAGTTCGGCCTGTTCAAGCAGAGCTTTGACGGCAACGGCAATCAGGTGGAGAAGGCCGATGACTGGACCAAATATGGCGATCCCTGGTCATACCGCCGCTACAACCACACCGTAAAGATTCACTTCCCCGACCACACTGTTCTGGCGGTTCCCTACGATGTGCCCATCATCGGCTATGACACCAAAAATGTGGGTACGCTGCGCCTGTGGCAGTGCGAGGCGGAGGAGGAACTGAACTTCGACGCCTTTAACAGTCAGGATTATCTGCGCGCTCTGGACGCCAAGAATAAGGCTGAGGACATCACCCGCGTTCTGTATCCCAACGATTCCACCTGGGACGGCAAGCGTCTGCGTATCAAGCAGCAGTATGTCCTGTCCTCCGCATCATTGCAGGATATGATCCGCACCTTCAAGATTGCCCACGGCAACGACCTGAGCCGCTTTGGCGAGTTCTACGCTGTACAGCTGAACGATACCCACCCCGCCATGTCCATTCCTGAATTGATCCGTCTGCTGAAGCTGGAGGGCATGAGCTTTGACGAGGCTTTCCAGGTGGCCCAGAAGACCTTCTCCTACACCAACCACACCGTCATGGGCGAGGCGCTGGAGAAGTGGCCTCTGGATCTGATGCGTTCTGTCGTTCCCGAAATCGTGGATATCATTTGCCAGATCGATGCCAAGCTGAAGACCGAGCATCCCAACCTGTTCATTATCCGGGACAATGTGGCCCACATGGCGAATCTGTCCGTTTATGTGGGCAGCTACGTCAACGGCGTCGCGGAGATTCACACGCAGATTCTGAAGGACGACTGCTTCAAGGATTGGTACAACGTCTATCCCGAGCGTTTCCAGAATAAGACCAACGGTATTACTCCCCGCCGCTGGATCGGTCTGTGCAACCCAGAGCTGACACAGATGGTCCGGCAGAAGGTGGGCGGTGACTTCCTGAAGGATCTGGAGCTGATCGGCGGCCTGAAGGATCAGATCAATGACGAGACGGTAGCCCAGTTCAACGCCATCAAGCGAAAGAAGAAGGAGCAGCTGTGCAATGTCATCGCCAAGCATGAGGGAATCATGCTGAATCCTGACTTCATGTTTGATGTTCAGGTCAAGCGCCTGCACCTGTACAAGCGCCAGCTGATGAATATTCTGTCAGTTATGGACATTTATTTCCGCCTGAAGGAGGGCCGCCTGCCCGACTTCTATCCCACCGTGTTCATTTTCGGCGCAAAGTCCGCCCCCGGCTATATGGACGCAAAGTCCGTCATCCGCTACATCAACCGTGTGGCTCGGATGATCAACAACGATCCCGCTGTTGCGGACAAGATCAAGGTGGTCTTTGTTCAGAACTACAACTGCTCCTACGCCGAGCACATCATCCCCGCCGCCGATGTTTCTGAGCAGATTTCCCCTGCCGGCACGGAAGCTTCCGGCACCGGCAACATGAAGCTGATGCTCAATGGCGCTGTGACGCTGGGAACTCTGGACGGCGCCAACGTGGAGATTGCCCAGGAAGCAGGAATGGAAAACGAGTATATCTTCGGCCACACGGTTGAGCAGATCAACGCCGGCCGCAGTTCCTACTATCCTCGCGGCATCTACGACAGCAATGCCGATCTTCGCCGGGCTATCAACACGCTGGTGGATGGCACTGTGCCTACCGATGATGGCCTGCGCAACCTGTTCCACTCGCTGCTGGACTGGGGCGAAAACTCCGACCAGTACCGGCTGCTGCTGGACTACGAATCCTATCTGGATGCCAAGCTCCGCGCCAACCGGGACTATGCCGACCGCATGGCCTTCGGCCGCAAGTGCCTCCAGAACGTGGCTTCTGCCGCCAAGTTCTCCTCTGACCGTACTATTCGTCAGTATGCCGAGGAAATTTGGCACATCAAGCCTCTGCAGTACTGATCTATTCCTTAAAATCCCCGGATTCCAAAAGAATCCGGGGATTTTTTTGTGCGCATTTTGCACATAGTTTGCAAAGGCCGGGAAATACTACCTCCAGAAAAGGCGGTGGTTATGATTGGAGGAATTCTCCTGTAAAACAAGAATCCTGTCGGGACCGGGAGCGTGCAGCACGCTGTCCACCATGGGGGCCAGACGGCTGTTTCTGGTAACGGATCCGTTCTTCGTTAAAAACGGAACAGCGGAGCGCATCATCAGACTGGCAAACTGTCAGGAATCGGAGATTTTTGACAAGGTGCAGCCAGATCCCACAGTAGAACTGGCGGCGGAGGGGACGGCCCGGCTCCGGGCTTTCGCGCCGGATCTGCTGGTAGCCCTTGGCGGCGGCAGCGCCATGGACTGCGCCAAAGCCATGGCGTTTTTCGCGAAGGGCAATTACAAGACGGTGGCAATTCCTACAACGTCCGGCTCCGGTTCGGAGGTGACGGATTTTGCCATTCTGACCCATGACCATGTAAAGCATCCGCTGGTGGACAAACGCATCCGCCCGGATGTGGCAATCTTGGACAGTGAACTGCTGACGGAATTGCCAAAAGGTCTGGTTGCGGACACAGGCTTTGATGTGCTGACCCATGCGGCAGAGGCCTATGTTGCCCGGGATGCCGGCGCCATCACGGATTTATATGCCCGTGAGGCTTTTTCCAGTGCCTTCGCGGCGCTGCCTGCTTCTTATGCGGGAAATACGTCGGTTCGCCTGAAGGTGCATCTGGCGGCGACTATGGCGGGCATGGCGTTTACACAGGCGGGGTTGGGGCTGTGTCACGCCATGTCTCACAGCCTGGGCGGGCTGTTCCACGTTCCCCATGGGCGGCTGAATGCGATTATTCTGCCAGCGGTAATCGGCTGCAACGCACACATCGCGTCAAAGAAATACGCGGAGCTGGCCCGTGCGGCAGGTATTGGCGGCAGTGTAGACACTATTGCCGTCCGAAATCTGAAAAACGGCCTGATTCGATTGCGGCGCGAGTTGAACCTTCCGGAGACGCTGGTGCAGGCGGGGGTGGATCCCCGGAGTGTCTGGCGAAATGCGGATGAGATTGTGAAAACCGTGCTTGCGGATCCCTGCTGCCAGAGTAACCCCATGACGGTGGAGGATTTTCTGGTGCGCCGTATTCTGGAAGAGGTGACGGGCCGTGTCTGAGCGCCTCTTAAGCGTGGGACTGGATGTGGGAACCACCTCAACGCAGCTGGTAGTCTCCCGGTTGACGGTGGAAAACCGTGCATCCAGCTTCGCCGTACCGGATATGGATATTACAGATCGAAGCGTACTGTACAAAAGTCCGGTCTTCTTTACCCCGCTGCTGGATGAAAGTCATGTGGATGGAGCGGCGATCCGGGCCATTGTGGAGGCGGAGTACCGGAATGCAGGCATCCGCCGGGAGGATGTGGATACCGGGGCCATCATTATCACCGGTGAAACCAGCCGGAAGGAGAATGCCCGGTCGGTACTGAATGCCCTTTCGGATTTCGCCGGGGACTTTGTGGTTGCCACCGCCGGGCCGGATCTGGAGAGTGTGCTGGCGGCGAAAGGAGCCGGAGCGGTAGAGCTTTCCCGAACCGCCGGCAAGCCCGTGCTGCACATGGATATCGGCGGCGGCACCAGCAATCTGGCGTTCATTGAGGATGGGCAGATTGTCCGTACCGGCTGCCTGAACGTGGGCGGACGGCTGTTAAAATTCGACCAAAACCAAAAGATCACATATGTTTCAGGGGTGTTATCCGGAATCTTTCACCGGAAACCGGGCGAAATCGCCACACAGCAGGAGCTTTGCGAGCTGGCGGAAACACTGACGCTGGCTTTGGAAATGGCGGCAGGCCTTCGGAATCCTACTGATTTGATGGAAAAACTGCTCACCGAAGAAACGGGACAGAAATGGAACCCGCCGGATGGGAAAGTGGTGCTGTCCTTTTCCGGTGGAGTTGCCGATTGTATTGCTCAGGATATACCGTGGAATCAGTTCGGCGATCTGGGGCCAATTCTTGGACAAACCATTCGCGAAAGCCGCCTGTGTCAAGGGGAATACGCACTCGGCAGTGAAACTATCCGGGCCACGGTGATCGGCGCGGGCAGCTACAGCACCCAGCTTTCCGGCAGCACCGTTTACAGCCAGAATGTCCGGTTTCCCATGAAGAATTTGCCGGTAACGCGAAGTCCTACGGCCTTTCACGAGGGTTCTGTAGTGCTTTCCGTTCCCGGGATTCCATCGCCAACCTATTCTCAGGTACGACAAATCGCACAGGAACTGGCGCAAAACGACCCACCGGAGCTGTATATCTGTCTGGAAGCGGACATGGCCAAGGCGCTGGGACAGGCGCTGGCGATGAGACTGTCACCGGCTGCCCGTATTCTGTGCATTGACCGGGTTCGCGTTGGAGAGGATAGCTATTTGGACATCGGGGAACCGGTGGGCGGGGCCTTCCCGGTGGTGGTAAAGACACTGGTTCTGGAAAGGAGAAGCACATGAACAAACAGGAACTGACCGCCATGGTGGCGGAGATTTTAAGTTCCATGGAGCAGCCGCCCATGGTGAAGGCCGGGGAGTACCGTCCGACTGCGCCCCAGCCGGAAGCGAAGGATACCCATTACCACGACGGTGATTTCGTGCCGGACGTAAGTGCGCTGGATTTGCGCAAGCTGTATTTGACCGAAAATCCGGAAAACGGGGAAAAATTTCGGAAAATGAAGGAGCGCACCCCAGCCCGTCTAGGCAGCGGCAAGGCTGGCCCCCGGTATAAAACCCTGACCATGCTGCGCTTCCGCGCTGACCACGCGGCGGCTCAGGATGCGGTGTTCTCTCAGGTACCGGAGGATTTCGCGGCGAAAAACGGCATGGTGGAGGTTCAGACCCGCTGCCAAAACAAGGATGAGTACCTGACCCGTCCGGATTATGGCCGCTGCTTTGATGAGGAAAATCAGAATAAGATTCGCGCCGCCATTCCCGGCACGCCACGGGTGCAGATCGTGGTTGGTGACGGACTGTCTTCCGCAGCCATCACCGCCAATGCCATGGACTGTCTGGAAAGCCTTAAGGAGGGCCTGAAATTAAAGGGGATTGACCCCGGCACGCCCATTTTTGTGCGCTACTGCCGGGTGGGCGCGGGGGATGCCATCGGCGACATAATTGGCTGCGAGCTGGTGTGTATGCTGGTGGGAGAGCGTCCGGGACTGGTGACGGACAAGAGTATGTCCGCCTATATCACCTACAAGCCCCACACCGGCGTGTCGGAGTCTGCCCGAACGGTAGTTTCCAACATTCACGCCCAGGGCACCCCAGCTGTGGAAGCCGGCGCACACATCGCCGGACTGATTGATACAATTCTGAAAAAACAGGTTTCCGGTGTTGGCCTGCACATGGAGGCGGGCGTATGATCCCCGTCAAGGTTTTGGCGGTGCGGTATCTTGCCAACGCCAGCCCGGCCCTGTGTGAGGCTTTGGGCGCGCCGAAGGGATATCCGGCACTGGGCCTTCTGACCACGGATTGCGACGATGCCACCTATATTGCGCTGGACGCGGCAACCAAAGCCTCGGAGGTGGAGGTGGCCTACGCCCGGAGTTTTTACGCGGGAGCCTCCAACGCCTCCACGCCAAACGCCGGGGAGGTCATCGGCATCCTCGCCGCCCAGACGCCGGGGGCTGTGCGCAGCGGAATGGAGGCGGCGTTGTCGGAACTGCGCCGGGTGGGCTTCGAGGAAACGCATAAAGTGCCATATCTTGCGCACACTGTCAGCAGCGTGGGTACGTTTCTTTCCAAGGAAGCGGGAGTTCCAGTGGGTTCGGCGCTGGCCTACCTGATTGCCCCGCCGTTGGAGGGAATGTACGCCATGGACGCGGCAATGAAAGCGGCGGATGTAAAGTTATGTAAACTGTACAGCCCTCCCAGCGAGACGAATTTTGGCGGAGGACTGCTGTCCGGCACGCAGAGCGCCTGCGACGCCGCCTGTGCGGCCTTCGCCTCTGCGGTGGCGGAAGCGGCGGAAAGACCGGTGGAACATGGCTGATTTACGAAAGGATGGACGAAAAATGGATACAAATTCTCTTGGCATGATCGAAACAAAGGGACTGGTGGGCGCCATTGAAGCGGCAGACGCCATGGTGAAATCCGCCAACGTACAGCTTGTCGGCAAGGAGCAGGTGGGCGGAGGCCTGGTCACCGTCATGGTTCGGGGCGACGTAGGCGCAGTCAAGGCAGCCACGGATGCCGGCGCGGCGGCAGCGGAAAAGGTCGGAGAGCTGATCTCCGTCCACGTCATTGCCCGTCCGCACATGGAGGTGGACGCGATTCTCCCAAAGGGCCGCAGCAACCCGACACCTCCTGCCGGTAAGTAATGCTCTATAACGAGGAAGCGGTTCGGGCCAATATTCGCAACCGGGACGGAAAGCGGGTATTCTACCTCGGCAGGGGCGACCAGCTGACAAGCTCCGCACGGGATTATTTGAGCAGGGAGCGCATTGAGATACTCCCGGCGGAGCAGGCCAAACCACAGCGATACCACCTCTTGAGCGGCGGCTATGTGGAAGAAAAACCGGAGCATATGACCCATTTGTACGGGGATGTGCTGGTGCCCAAGAACCACCCCCGAATCCTGCTCCGAGGAAAGATGGACACGCTGGAGTCTGAACTGATTCTCTGTCAGTTGGCTGACAAATCACTGGAAGGGCCGGTAGGGGAGATTCTGGGGCTGGCCCGACAGATTATTCGGTGTGAGGTGCTGGGGGAGCCCCTGAAATGGGATACCCTCTGCGGCCTGACGGAAAGCGAGCAGCGTAAGCGCAGCCATTTTCCCCAGGAATACTACAGCCAGCCCCACTTTATGCCCTCTTTCGCTGATGGCATGGTGATTGCAAGGCTGAACCGGGCGCGGTGCGCCGCCCGGGAGGCGGAGCTGGCGTCCGTGACGGCCTTTTCCGATCGGGAGGGCAATCTCATCCGGGAGGATATTCCTCAGGCGCTGAACCGTATGAGCAGTATGCTGTACCTGTTGATGATTCAGAAAAAGGCGGAGTAAAATGCCTTCCCCTTTGGGGAAGGTGGCCGGGCGATAGCGAGGTCGGAAGAGGCCATGTACCGTTTTTCCCAACAGAGACGGATGCGCCAAGGTGGTTCCGCCTCTTCCGTCTCGCCTGACGGCGATCCACCTTCCCCAGAAGGGAAGGGCTATTATAACCAAAGGATGAAGAATATGAAGCTGAAAACCACATTGCTGGGAAAAACCTATACATTCCGGGACTTAAAGGAAGTGCTCGCCAAGGCCAACGAGGAAAAGACCGGCGACAAGCTGGCAGGGCTGGCGGCGGAGTCAGCGCAGGAGCGGGTGGCGGCGAAGGTGGTGCTTTCTGCGGTAACGTTAGGCGACCTGAGGGAAAGCCCTGCCGTACCCTATGAGGAGGACGAGGTCACCCGGATCATTCAGGACGATGTGAACGAGGCGGTCTTCCGTAAAATTCGCGGCTGGACGGTGGCGGAATTCCGGGAGTGGCTGCTGGATGAAGCGACCACCGGGGCGGATATCCGGCGTATCAGCCGCGGGCTCACCAGTGAAATGGTGGCGGCGGTGTGCAAGCTCATGGGCAACCTTGACCTCATCTACGCTGCCAGTAAAATTCACATCACCGCCCACTGCAACACCACCATCGGCTTACCGGGGACTCTCTCCTGCCGTCTCCAGCCCAATCACACCACCGACGACCCGGAGGGCATTACGGCTTCCACATTGGAGGGCCTGAGCTTTGGCGCGGGAGACGCGGTCATCGGTCTGAATCCGGTGACGGACAGCCCGGAGCAGGTGGGCAAGGTGCTTCGCCGCTTTCAGGAGATCAAGGAGCATTGGCAGATTCCCACCCAGATTTGCGTCCTGGCCCACGTCACCGCTCAGATGAAGGCTGTCCGGGCGGGAGCGCCCTGTGACCTGATCTTCCAGTCCATCGCGGGCAGCCAAAAGGGCAACGAGGCCTTCGGCTTCAATGCCGCCACGCTGGAGGAGGCCCGGCAGCTGCTCCTGAAGGAGGGCACAGCGGAAGGCCCCAACGTCATGTATTTTGAGACGGGTCAGGGTTCGGAACTGAGCTCCAACGCCCATCACAACACTGACCAGGTGACCATGGAGGCCCGGTGCTACGGCTTTGCCAAGCGGTTCCAGCCCTTCCTGGTCAATACGGTGGTTGGTTTCATCGGGCCGGAATACCTGTACGATGCCCGGCAGGTGACAAGGGCGGGTCTGGAAGACCACTTCATGGGCAAGCTCACGGGCATTTCCATGGGCTGCGACTGCTGTTATACCAACCATATGAAGGCTGACCAGAACGATATTGAGAATCTGGCAGGCCTACTCACCATGGCAGGCTGCAACTACTTTATGGGTATCCCCCACGGGGACGACATCATGCTCAATTATCAGACCACGGGCTTCCGGGAGACGGCGGCGCTGCGGGAGATGACTGGCAAGACGGCAATCCCGGAGTTCCAGCGTTGGCTGGAAAAAATGGGCTTTGTGGTGAACGGAAAGCTGACAAAGAAGGCAGGAGACGGTTCCAGTCTGCTGTTCTGAGGAGGAGAGGACGATGGAACTGGACAAGGATTTAGCCGCCCGGCAGGAGGCGAGGGAACTGGCCCGTCGGGCGGGGCAGGCACAGCACGTTCTGGCGGATTTTCCGCAGGAAAAGCTGGATGCCATTGTAGAAGCCGTGGCGAAGGCTTTTTCGGCAGAAGCAAAACCCCTGGCAGAGCTGGCGGTGCAGGAGACGGGCTTCGGCAATGTGACCGATAAAATTACCAAGAATCAATTTGCTTCGGAAACGGTGGCAAAAGCTGTCCGGGGCATGAAAACCGTGGGAATTCTGCGAAAAAAGGCGGAGGAGCGGGTGTGGGAGATCGGCGTGCCGGTGGGGGTTATCGCCGCCATTGTCCCCAGCACGAACCCCACCTCCACCGTGTGCTATAAGGCAATGATCGCCCTGAAAGCGGGAAACCCCATTATCTTTTCGCCTCATCCCAAGGCGGTGAACTGCACTCGCAGGGCGGCGCAGATTGTGGCTCAGGCGGCGGAAAGTGCCGGCGCGCCTGCGGGTAGCGTGGGGTGTCTCAGCGTTCCGTCCATGGCGGGCTGTCAGGAGCTGATGGGCGCGCCGGAAGTGAAGCTGATTCTGGCAACCGGCGGGCCTGCCATGGTGAAATCGGCCTATTCCTCGGGGAAACCCGCCATCGGCGTTGGCGCGGGTAACGGGCCGGCCTATATCCACCGCAGCGCGGACATTCGCCGTGCCCTTTCGGACATTGCCCGCTCCAAAACCTTCGATAACGGTACGGTCTGCGCTTCCGAGCAGAGTATTATTGTGGAGCGTTCCATGGAATCCAAGGTGGTGGAGGAAGCAAAGCGGCAGGGCTTTTACTTCCTGTCCACTGAGGAAGCGGGGAAGCTGGCGAAGATTCTCTTCCGGCCCAATGGGGCGCTGAATCCGGAGGTGGTTGGAAAACCTGCCGCTCGTCTTGCGGAATTGGCAGGCTTTACCGTCCCTGCCAGCGCGAAAATTCTGATTGCCCGGGAACGGGAAGCAGGCATCGGCTATCCCTATTCCATGGAAAAGCTCTGCCCGGTGCTGGCTTTCTACGTCATGGACAGTGAAGAGGAAATCCTGCGGAAATGTATCGAAATTCTGGACTTTGAGGGGGCCGGGCACACATTTGCTATCCACGCGGAGGACGAAGACGTGGTGCGCAGATTTGCCGCGAAAATCCCGGTGTCCCGCTTCCTTGTCAATACCCCTGCGGCGCTTGGCGGTATCGGCGCAACAACGGGACTGTTCCCGGCGCTGACACTGGGATGCGGCGCAGTAGGGGGCAGCAGCTCCTCCAACAATATCTCGCCTCTTGACCTCATCAACATCCGACGGGTGGCATGGGGCGCCGAGGAACCAAAGCAGAAGGAAATCCACAGCCCGGAGCTGGTGGAGCTGCTGGCCCAGAAAATTCTCGAGCGGCTGGAGCATTAGGGGGGTGTCCACGGTGGAGAACTTACAGGAACTGGCGGATGCCGTGGTATCCCGCCTGTTTGTGGAGCTGGAAGCCTCCGGGCGGCACGTCCATGTCACGGCCCAGCAGGCCAAAGTTATGTTTGGACATCCGCTGACCCCGGAGCGGCCCCTGTCCCAGCCGGGGCAGTATCTGGCGAAGGAACGGGTGCGGCTGATCGGCCCCAAGGGCGAATTTCGGAATGTGGCGGTGCTTGGGCCGGAACGGAAAGAGGGACAGGTAGAGATTTCCCTCACGGACGGACGCACTTTGGGCATCGACCCGCCCATCCGACTGTCCGGGGACGTGGCGGGCAGTCCCGGCATCACGCTGGAAGGGGAGCGGGGAAGGGTAACCCTTTCTCATGGCGTGATTGCCGCCCAGCGGCACGTCCATCTGACCCCGTCGGACGCGGCAAAATTCGGGGTCAGAAACGGACAGACCGTGCGTTTACAGACCTATACCGCCCGCCCCACGGTGTATGGGGATGTAGCGGTGCGGGTCAGCCCGGAGTTTGCCTCCTATGTGCATCTGGACTATGACGAGGCCAACGCCTGCGGCTTCCGTAAGGGGGACTTGGGGAGGCTGCTGCCATGATAAGGGCACTGCTGATCGGGTCAGAGCCGCCCTTGGAGCTGGGCTACGAGTATGTGACCCAGCCGCCTTATGACACGGTGGTGATTGGGTCGTTAAAGTTGTCGGAGCTGCTGCATTTCCGGGAGGAACGGGTGCTTTCCGCATTAGCGGAGGGGAAAAGTGTCTATCTCTACACCCCGGGCCTGCCGGAATCCCCAAAAAACCGGGCCTTATCCGGCAGTTTGACGGCAGCCCAGCGAGAGCTGAAAAACTGGGGCGTGCTGTTCACCGACGGCGGGCGGAAAAAGCTGATTACCGCAGAGGAAGCCCGGATTTTGCGCAGCGCGGGACGGCAGCCCGCTCCCGGCGCGGTGCTGACGCCGCTGGCAAAGGAAATCATGGAGGGAACGAAATGAAGGTTGGAAAAGTGGTCGGCTCCATCTGGGCCACGCGGAAAGCAGCCTGTTTGCAAGGACAGACTTTTTTAGTAGTGGAGTCCGACGGGCAGCAGGTGGTGGCGGCGGATCAGGTGGGAGCCGGAACCGGGGACCGGGTGCTGCTGGCAACGGGCACCGTGGCCTCCCGCTACTGCATGGACGCCCCGGTGGATGCCGCCGTTGTGGCGATTGTTGATGAAAAGTAGGGATAAGCCATGTCGTTTCACGAAATTTTGATTGCCGTCATGGCAGGCTTTGCTTTGCTGGGTGCGCTGGACCGGATCTTCGGCAACCGCTGGGGACTTGGTAAGGAATTTGAGGACGGCATTCTCGCCATGGGGTCGCTGGCGCTGGCCATGGTGGGAATTGTGTCCCTTGCTCCGGTGCTGGCGGCCCTGCTGAAGCCGGTGGTAGTGCCGGTCTACGGTATTTTGGGGGCTGACCCTGCCATGTTCGCGGGTTCTCTGCTGGCCTGCGACATGGGCGGCGGGGCATTGGCAGTGCAGATGACGGATAATCCCCAAGCGGCAATGCTGGGGGGCGTGCTTACCGGTTCCATGCTGGGGGCCACCATCGTATTCACCATTCCCGTTGCCATGGGTATCCTCCGGGAGGAAGACCGCCCGGTGATGGCCAAGGGAATCCTCTGCGGCATCGTCACCATCCCGCTGGGGGTGCTGGCTGGCGGGCTGGTTGCCGGGTTCCCGGCGGGGATGGTGCTGCGCAACCTCATTCCCATCGTGATTATCGCCGCCCTGATTGCGCTGGGCCTGTGGCGTGCAGAGGGAGCCATGGTGCGGGGCTTTGAAATCTTCGGAAAAGCCGTCGTTATCGTCGTGACCATCGGCCTTGCCGCCGCTATTGTGGAGGCTCTGACGGGCTTTGCCATCATCCCTGGCATGGCCCCCATTTCCGAGGGCTTTGCCACGGTGGGCACCATTGCCATTGTGCTGGCGGGGGCATTCCCGCTGGTGTTTGTCCTGACCAAGGCTCTGCGAAAGCCCCTGATGGCGGCAGGGCGGCTGCTGGGCATCAACGACGCAGCTGCAGCGGGTCTCATTGCCAGCCTTGCCAATTCCATCGCCACCTTCGGCATGGTGAAGGATATGAACCAGCGGGGCAAGGTCATCAACATCGCCTTTGCGGTATCCGCTGCCTTTGTCTTTGGCGACCATCTGGGCTTTACTGCGGGCTTTGCTCCGGAGATGATTGGGGCTATGATTGTGGGCAAGCTGGTGGGTGGCTTCAGCGCCATCGCCGTTGCTATGTGGCTGACCCGAAAAGAGGAAAAGGCTTGACAAAATGTGCCATTCTGGGCTATAATAGCAAAGATATAGTAAAAGCTGTGAAAAGAAGAGTATTCCGCGTAGAACCGGACAGAGAGCCCTGTTTTTGCTGGAAATGGGCACGGCAAGCACGGAAGAACATGGTCTTGGAGCTGGGGAATCGATAGGTAGGTCCTCCCGGGAGCGTCCCGTTACAGGCGGTTTGAGGCGTTCGCATTCATGAGCGCGAATCAAGGTGGTACCGCGTCTAACCAGTCGCCCTTGTTTTTCAAGGGCGATTTTTCATTTGGAGGAGATACTTATGTGCGAAAAATGTAAGGGTAATTACTACATTACCACACCCATTTACTATCCATCCGCAAAGCTGCATATCGGGCACGCCTACTGCACCGTGGCAACGGACACCATGGCCCGGTTCAAGCGGCTCCAGGGCTACAACGTGATGTTCCTCACCGGCACCGATGAGCACGGTCAGAAGATCGAGGACAAGGCCAGAGAAGCCGGCGTCACCCCTCAGCAGTTTGTGGACAACATTGTCACCGGCCCCAAGGGCGTCCTCGACCTGTGGAAGCTGATGAACATTTCCTATGACCGTTTTATCCGCACCACCGACGATTACCACGTTGCCGCCATTCAGAAAATCTTCAAAAAGATGTACGAAAACGGCGACATCTACAAAGGCACCTACAAGGGCAAATACTGCAAGCCCTGTGAATCCTTCTGGACGGAAAGCCAGCTGGTGGACGGCAAATGCCCCGACTGCGGCGGTCCCGTGCAGGACGCGGAGGAGGAAGCCTATTTCTTCCGTCTTTCCAAGTACGCCGACCGGGTACAGGATCTGCTGGAGAATACGGATTTTCTGGAGCCCCGGAGCCGTGTCAATGAGATGGTGAACAACTTCATCAAGCCGGGCCTGGAGGATCTGTGCGTATCCCGCACCAGCTTCACCTGGGGCGTGCCTGTGGACTTTGATCCCGGTCATGTGGTCTATGTGTGGATTGACGCGCTGTTCAACTACATGACCGCTCTGGGCTTTGAGAACGATAAATATGACGATCTGGCAGATTTCTGGCCCGCAGACGTGCACTTTGTGGGCAAGGAGATTGTTCGTTTCCACTCCATCATCTGGCCCGCCATGCTCATGAGCCTGAACCTGCCCCTGCCGAAAAAGGTCTACGGTCACGGCTGGCTGCTGCTGGACGGCGGTAAGATGAGTAAGTCCAAGGGCAACGTGGTGGATCCCTATGTTCTGGCGGAACGCTTCGGTGTGGATGCCCTGCGGTTCTTCCTGCTGCGCTCCTTCCCCTTCGGCTCCGACGGTAACTTCTCCAACGAGCTGCTGATTAACACCATCAACGTGGATTTGGCGAATGATCTGGGCAATCTGGTGTCCCGAACCATTGCCATGGCCCAGAAGTATTTTGGTGAGCACCTGCCCACCGAGCAGCTGGCGGACGAGGAAAAGGACGCCGAACTTCTTGCCATGGTGTCCGGTCTTCGGGATCAGTATGAGGCCGAGATGGAGAAGTTCGCCTTCCAGAACGGCCTGGCAGTGGTGTTCAAGGTCATTTCCCGGGCAAACAAGTATATCGACGAGAACGCCCCTTGGGTGCTGGCAAAGACCGAGGAAGGTAAACCCCGTCTTGCCCGGGTGCTTTACAATCTGCTGGAAACCATCCGCATCTGCGGCGGCCTGCTGAGTCCCTTCATGCCCGATACCTCCGCCGAGATTGCCCGCCGTCTGGGCGGCGCCCGGATGGACTGGGACAGCCTGAACCAGTTTGGTGTCCTGCCCGCCGACGCTGCTACCGTTGCCGGCCCCGCGCTGTTCCCCAGAATCGACATGGAGAAGGAGCTGGCGGCGCTGGAGGAGCTGAGCAAGCCCGCCAAGCCTGCCATCGAAATCGAGCCTTACGCTGAGGAAAAGGTGGATTTTGACACCTTCTGCAAGTCCGATTTCCGTGCCGTGAAGGTCAAGGCCTGTACCAATGTGAAAAAGAGCGACAAGCTCCTGTGCTTCACGCTGGACGACGGCACCGGCACCGACCGGCAGATTCTCTCCGGTATCGCCAAATTCTACAAGCCCGAGGAGCTGGTGGGGAGGACCTTGGTTGCCATCACCAATCTGCCGCCCCGGAAGATGATGGGCAAGGAGAGCAATGGTATGCTCCTGTCTGCCGTCCACACCGAGAAGGGCGAGGAAAAGCTGAATCTCGTCATGCTGGACGACGCTATCCCCGCCGGCGCGAAGCTGTGCTGAGCCATCATAACAATCCTATCAACAGAGCCTTCCGGTTTCGGAAGGCTCTGTTTTGTGCGGACAAGTCTTGACAAAACTGTCTACAAGTAGTAGAATGTAGATGTCTATAAA
The DNA here is from genome assembly GCA_022772525.1 of Clostridiales bacterium. Classification (GTDB taxonomy): domain Bacteria; phylum Bacillota; class Clostridia; order Oscillospirales; family Oscillospiraceae; genus Faecousia. The sequence goes on along the minus strand of JALFAD010000069.1, from coordinate 60,164 downwards.
CAGTAGAACAAAGGAGGAACCCTTATGGCAGAATACCGGCTTGGCGAAGTGGAATCCATTTTTGCCGACATCATCTGGAAAAACGAGCCGCTCACTTCCCGCCGCCTGGCAGAACTTGCCGAACAGCGGCTGAACTGGAAGCGGACGACAACGTACACCATATTAAAGCGCCTGTGCGACCGGGGACTGTTCCAGAATCAGGAGGGAACCGTCACCTCTCTGGTCAGGCGGGAGGAATTTTATGCCCGGCAGAGCGAGCAGTTCGTGGAGGACACCTTCCAAGGCTCCCTGCCTGCCTTTCTCGCGGCTTTCGGCAGCCGGAAGAAGCTGTCCGACGCGGAAATTGACGAATTGCAGAAAGTAATCGATTCCATGCGGGGGTGAGGGTATGCAGATTGCGTTTGCAAGAATTCTCAATATGAGCCTGACCGGCAGCATCGTGATTGCCGTGGTGCTGCTGACCCGGCTCTTTCTGAAACGGGCGCCGAAAATCTATTCCTACGCCCTGTGGGCCGTGGTGCTGTTCCGGCTTCTGTGTCCGCTGTCCATCACCGCCGGGCTGTCCGTGCTGAAGCCCATTCCTGTGACTATGCGCACGACCCCCGGCGTCAGTTCCGTCGTTTATCAGCCTGTGCAGCAGGCGCTAAGTCGCGGCGGCTATGTCCCGGCGGTTCAGCAGCAGCCGGCTTCAGAGCGGGAACCGGAACAGGTGGAACCGGAGGTGACCGTTCTGCAAATCGCCGCTTATGTCTGGCTGACCGGCGCGTCCGTCATGGCAATTTACAGTGTGGTTCAATACCTGACACTGCGGCACAGGCTGGTGGGCGCGACCCCTTACCGCGAGGAAGTTTATCTCGCCGATCACATTACGACGCCCTTTGTCCTTGGTGTTCTGCGGCCCAGAGTGTACCTGCCCTCTGAAACCCCGGAGGGAGAGCGCGCCTTCATCATTGCCCACGAGCGGCACCACATCCGGCGGCACGACCCCCTGTGGAAGCTGCTGGGCTACGCCGCCCTGTGCCTGCACTGGTTTAATCCGCTGGTGTGGCTGGCCTTTGCGCTGGCAGGGAAGGACATGGAAATGAGCTGTGACGAGGCGGTAATCAGACTTCTCGGCGAGGATGTCCGGGCAGATTATTCTCAGGCGCTGCTGCGGCTGGCAACCCACAAGCGCATCGTGTCCGGGATGCCCCTTGCCTTTGGCGAGGGTGACACCAAAAGCCGGGTGCGGAACATGGCGAAGTGGAAGAAGCCGAAGGTCTGGGTCAGCGTCCTCTGTGTAGCACTGTGCCTTGTGATTCTGGCAGCCTGCGCATTGAATCCAAAGCAGGAGGAAAAGCCGCTGGAAGATCTGACCCGTATCGAGGGGCCTGCCGGTATTGGAGCCTGGGAACTGTATTTCAAACTTCCCGAGGGCTGCACCGAAGAAATGCGGGAAAAGGGGAATGGCAGCTGGGAGGACAGCCGGGAGGGCTGTGTCATCGTTATGACTGATGGCGAAAATACCATCGGCGGCGTTTTGGCAATCTCACTTGCGGATCATGACAGTACAGACGGCTGGTATTGGCTCTTTGAACTTGCCCATCCAGAGCTGAAGGATGAACCCATTGGGTACTATGCCGGGACTGCACCGGGAAATGTCATCACTGTGGAATTTTTCAGCGATGTGCCTCCCGGACAGGAACGAACCGTCCTGAATGAGCATAATCTCTACTTCTATGAGGGCTGGATTTATGATTTGTGGTTTGACGAGCTGACGGTGAAGCCCGAGGTCATGGAAGCCATTCTGGACAGCGTCAGTCTGGGAGAGCCAAAGCCCAATCCCACAATTCCGGTGGTGGATATGCCCTATAAGATTCTGGAAATGCCGGCGGGCGGCTACGACTACAGGGTGGAGACAGACGGCAGCATCTCCTTCCTGAAAGAGGACAACATTATCGGCGGAATTGTTGCCTATCCTATCCCCGAAGGGGTCTACGATCCCAATGACGATGCCTACCTGTGGCTGGAAGATGTGGGTGTCCCGGATTTGGAGAACCCGAATCTGACGATGACCGGGATGTTTGCCTGGGGCGGCAGCAACGGCTGCACCCTCACCGTTGCGGATAATTTGGAAAATCCAACGGTACAGCGTACCCACTATTTCCGATTCACTGAAAACACATTGTATGATTTCTGGCTGGATGATCTGGCAATGGACGAAGCTGCCCGCTCTGCCTTCCAGAAAGCAGTGGTCTATCAGGAACCTGTGACACAGCAGCCAGGAACAGCACCCGAGCCTGAAATGTCAGAAGAAGAAAAAGCGTTCAGCAAATGTCAGGCAGTGATGATGGGCTTGCAGGATATCCCCATCCTGATTCAGACCGAGTGCCGGTACCAGAATACCCCCGAAAAGAATTACATCGAGACGTTATGCGATAACAGTGAAATCGGCTTCCTGCGGGTCACCACCACTGCAGACGGGCTGGATCACGCGCAGCTCTATGTGAACGACCGTTATTATACCAATGCGGGCAGCGAGACAAATCCGGAACCAATCTGGGTGGAATCGGAAGCTCCTTCTGAGTGGAGCTCCCCGTGGCTGGGTAACTTCAACTTCATTCGTCATTATGTGACCTATATGGACACACTGTCGGATGGGGAGAAGACCAGCTATATGTTCCGGATAAATGCCCTTTTTGAGGATACCCCGGACGCCGCAGACTTCTACCTTGCCACCTTCCATTTTGACGCCGATGGGAACTTTATTGACGTCTATCTGCAAATCAACCCGGGCCGGGACGATGCCTACACCCTGACGGAATCCATTGTCTCCACGGACGAACAGGTCATTGTGTCCAAAATCGACCAAGAATACCAGCGCGCCATTGGATAGTGAAAACCTCCGGCTTAGCCGGAGGTTTTCACTGCTTTGCAAAGCCAGTCAGGGCCAGCTTGTCCTTGCGGATAGGCGATACAGTAGGAAATATTGGGGAGTGAGTGGTTTTCCCCAGCATATTATACCAAAAAATTTTAACGTGTTTCCTTTTTGTGATACCGCAGAGAGCACACCTCGTCACCTTTTGCAATACACTTGGGCAAATCCAAGACGCTGCCAAAGCATTCACCAATACCATGGTCGCCGCACATGGCGACATCGCAGAGCATGGCAATTTCCTCGTCAGAACAGCCGGCTTTCTGCCATGCCTTAACCAGGGGGCAGTAATGAAAGTCGATGTCCAGCGCGTTATCCGTGCTCTTTAGAATCTCCATCTCAAAAACCAGCTGAGCCGGCTTGGTGAAAAGTGTTTTTTTCAGACCCTTCAAGCTGTCTGTACCGCCCTTTTTGACAAGGTCTGTACCCTGAGACAGCCCGCAGCGCTTTACGGCAGCGCTGCCAAAATCCCGAGGGTCAAGGCCTCGCTTTGAGGCCTCGTCACACAGAAGATATAGCCAGAATGCCCGGTGTTCGAGCTGTGCCCGGATTGCCTGTAGCAGCCCATTCTTATATTTTGGTTCATTATGTACGCGGCTCATTGGTGATTCTCCTTTTTTGATAGGGATGTGTCCTATTTCCGCCTTCTGGTGACGCGGCAGGCATCATTTTCGGACAGGTCAAATTTGCGGAACTGTTCAGGACTGTCCTGAACGCCTGCATCCCGGTACGGAACGCCCTCCTGCGGGGCGTCGCAGGCACGGCACACTCGCTTCCATGTTCGTTCCGTGAGTGGGTGTGCTTCCTCAAAATAGAACAGTGTTTCTTCCGGCATAGAAAGAATACGCTCCGGCGTGAGTTTCCGAAGTGTCTCCGCAATCTCCGGTCTGGCACAGATGCGGACAGAATTTTTGGAGTACAGGTCGTAGATTGTGAAAATCAGGCGGCCGGTTTTATAGTACAGCAGGTGCTTTTTCCCGGCAGTACAGTGCAGACAAACCTGAATGGCATCTGTGCAGCAGCCAACATACTCGGAAACGCAGACAAGTCTTTCCGGTTCTGGTGCGGACAGATGCAGTTTATTGAGGGCGGTATCGCAGACCCGCACGCCGAGTGCCAGAATTGAGCATGACTTTCCGTGGAAACGGACACTGTCAGCCCAGAACTTACCTATCCGATGATTTGTCTTATGTTTCAGAAACATTTCTAATCCTTTCATTTGCCTGAAAAGCGTATTCAGTAGAGGGGACAGGCATATTACCACGATTCTAACCCGGCTATTTTAGCAAAACAAACACCCGCTTGCAAGTATATTCAAAAGAAAAAGCGAAAAAAATACAGCATCACAGAGAACTGGCGATATTGCCATATAATGAAGCGCACCGTTTGCGTGTTTTACAGAAACAGGTATAACGCAAGGGTCAGCAGTGCGTTGCTGCGGTCTTCTTCGCAATCCCCTGCCATGAGAAGCAGGAGAATGACCACCAGCAAGTCCTCTGTGTCAAAATTTCCGGGCAGCAGCTGGCGCAAAAAACTGCCAACGGATGCAGGCGCAGTCCCCTTGTTTCTTTTGGAAGCAGGTCGATCGCGATTGCTGCTATTGTACGGTGGCGAGCCGGTGGGCTTCTGAGGAAATTGTGCGTTTGCATAGGCATCCGGCGCGGTCGGCTGCTGCGTCTGCGGAGGCACTGGACGCTGCGTATCCGGCATCCGATTCCTTCGATAGGAACCATCTGGCTGGGGAATATAGCGATTATACATATCCTACCTCCCACCGAAGAGATTCAATCCCCCGGATTTCAAAAAAAACGACGCAAATCCGGCCATTTTGGCTGCCCGCATGGCCCGCTCCAGCTTTCCAATCCTTGCCTGACTCAGAAATGGGGTCAGAGCGTGGAGCAATTCCTGCTGCTCCTGGTCAATACGACCGGCCTGCGCCATTTCAGAAAGGCTTTTCAGCATGGCGGGGTCTGGCAAAGCCGGGGCTGGCGGTGCTTTTGACTGGGGAGGCGCCTGCTGGGGTGATGATTGACCGATCGCCTGCGCCATGGTCGCAATCTGCTGCATGAGCTGCGGGTTGGACAGGATCGAACCCAGCTTTTCTTCCAGTTCGCTCATTTTCGTCCCTCCAGTTCCTTGATTAGGACCTGCGCTTCCGGTGTGGACAAAAGCTCTGAAAATACTGCCTTTGCTTTGTCATAGTCTCCTGCGGCGGCGTTTTCGATGGCCTGCTGGAGCCGGGAACCGCCCTTCTTCTGGAGCAGCGCGATCAGTCGCTGACCTGCCGGCGTTTGTGCTAAACGAATCAATTCTCCCATATCCGGTATCTGCTGCATACCAGTATCCCTCCTGATAGGTAGAGTCTCATGCAATAGAATATGCGGCGGTTGAAAGAAATGTGACTGCCTTTTTCTGTTGTATGTCATTCACGATGCTCTGCCCTTGACAGACGCGGCATGGGTGATATAATTCAAAGAGCTCGGTGTCAGATTTTTGGTTTTTCGGGAAATAGTGGTTCGGCGCAGACCGTATGAGATTGCGCTCTATCACACAGACTGAACAGGGGAGGACTGCTATGACGATTCTTGTATTGTCAGATTCTCATTCTACACTCCGTTTTATGCGCTTGTGTGTTGAAAAGATCCAACCGGATGCGATGATTCATCTTGGGGACTATTTTGATGATGGGACTGTTTTGAAGGAAGCGTTTCCGGAAATCCCGTTTTATCAGGTGCCGGGAAACTGCGACCGCTATCGCTGCCCGCCGGGACAGCCCGAAATCCTCGTTGACCGGGTCTGCGGCGTGCGCCTGTATATGACCCATGGTCACAGGCATCAGGTCAAACTGGGCATTGGCGCACTTCTGAAGGATGCCAGAGCGGCGAGAGTGGATGCCGTTCTGTATGGTCATACACACATTGCCGAGTGTCACAGAGAAGCGGACGGCCTGTGGGTCATGAATCCCGGAAGCAGCGGCTATTATGGCGGCACTGCCGGTATCCTTGAAACCAGGAACGGGGAAATTGAAGCCTGTAGAATCCTGAGGGAAGCCGATTTGCTCAGACAATAGCGGCAAGGAACACCATGGCACTGATCAAGCCCGCAAAGGAAACAGCGCTTAAAGCAATATCCATGACTTTTTGTGAGAAAAGATGTCTGTTGACCGTGGCTTTCTGTACCTCGGTGCGATAGATGCAAAGATGTGCGTACTGTGCTGGATGCTTCATAACATACCCTCCTTATGATGTTGAGGAGAGTGTAGCAGAGAAATGGTACAATAAATTGGACCGTTTCTTTATCCGGTCTTGGAAAGTCATAGATTGTTTACTTGCTTTGGGCCGGAATCTGTGGTACAATGCGCAAAAGAGATAGGGGAGGCAGCATATGGAAAACGCCGGTGCTTCTGTCAATGAAGTGAAAACCCAAACGGGTCTGGAAAAAGTAAAATCCGTGGTCGGCAAGGTCAACCGGATCATCAACGCCGTTGGTGTCTGGCTGTTCCGGTTGAGAAAGTTTGTTATGGCAGCGCCGGTTGTCTACTATGCGCTGAAGCTGGCCGCTTACAATCGGGAACACCTTCCGGAGCAGGTAGGTATCAATTTACAGGCTACGGGAGAATTCGCGCAGTATATCAGCCGCAACATGGCGGTCATGGGGCCGCTGGCCCTGACAGTCGGATGCCTGATTCTTATGTTCTGCTCCAGAAAGGCAATGTATTCCTGGGCCATCAGCATTTTCACGCTTGCGCTGCCGCTGCTGCTTCTGCTCAGCAACGCATACCCAACCTGACAGTTTGAGGACAGCCATTTGTGCTGTCCTTTTTTTGTGCATTATGTCAGATTCTTTTTGACGATTGTTCAAGAATTCTTCACCAATTGCCCAAAAGATCTGGTATACTATACTTACAGCGAGGGAAGCAATGGGGAAAGCCGATGCCGTGGAAATATCTGCGGATAACCCGACGGCGTACCCGTGACACTTTGTTTCCCCGAAAGAGAGGACAAAGGAACACGGCGGCTCAGCATGTTTGAGCCGCCGTATTATTTTGCCGTTATTTGCTTATTCGGATTGAATATCCTGAACTTTGACATTCTTGCCAAAGTAGGCCCTTGCATAGCTGGCGAAGGAAATGACTAAAAACAGTGCGTCGATGACAGCGATTACCTTTACCGCTACAGGATTGATATTCGGCATCAGGACCAATGCAATCAGGCTGACAAACAGAATGGTTGTACAGACCTTTCCTGCCATCAGCGCTCCGGGGAGCATTTTCCCTTTACGCAGGAAGACAACACCCAGCACCAGCTGGAACAGTTCTTTGATAACAAACAGTCCGAGAACAGGGTATAATACCGGGTATTTGAGACTCAGGCAGACGGTCAACGTCAACTGTGTGAGTTTATCTGCCAGGGGGTCTAAAATCTTTCCAAGTGTCGTGATCATGTTGTATTTCCGTGCGATCTTTCCGTCGATCATATCTGTCAGGCAGGATACCGCCAAAATGACACCGGCAAGAATATACTGATCGTGTTCCGTGGCATTCAGATATATTGTCGCATAAACGGGAATGAGCAGCAGACGAAACAAGCTTAATATATTGGGAATCGAAAATATTTCCTTTTTCCAGTTCCTGATAAACATGGAATCATCCTCCGCCTATGTCAGTAGCATTATGATTAACGCATGCCACATATTATAGACAATTCCCTTTGAATTATCAAGTATTACCATCCAGTTTCACGAAAATTCATATTTTCGAAACAACTTCCTATTTTGCGCCATGCGCGGCGGCTGCCCTGTTGGCAGCCAGCGGATATTGCTGTGACAGTTGGACCCAGGTCAGTCTGTCCAGATTCCCCGTCATAGGAAGCCCGCTGAGCATTTGGAAAGATGCAAGGGAATCCGATGTAATGTCATCCAGAACACCGCTTTGTGAGGGCTTACTGACGCTGTGATAAACATCTGCCAGCACTGCCAGCATTCCCTGCACCAGAAAAAGATTTGGATGAAATTCTCCGCGGTACAAAACAACGCCGGGATTCCAAACAACTTCGACCGGCGGCGCGGCATTCTGGGCGGCAAGACTTTGATCATAAATGGGCACAATCGCTTCCCACGTTTTCAGATCGGTGATTCCGGTTACCGGCAGCATATGCTTTCGCTGGAACGCTGCGACCGCGCGAATGGTTTCCGGGCCGTAAATGCCGTCTGGGATGACTGTAAGGTAACTTGGATCGTTCTGCGCAATCACCTGAAGCATCGTTTGCAGGCTTCGGATCGGCTGTCCGACAAAGGATTCCGGTGGTCTCATCTTGGCGCCTCCTGTCTGACGGGGTCCTGCTGCCCGGAACTGAGGTTTTCTCCGGGAAATTGGGACATGGTGCTGGTTGCGGAATAACGTGCGCGAGGGTTGCTGTTTCCAAGAATCGCGGAGGTATAGGGGAAGTTCTCCGGGTCACGCCAGGTGGTTGTTTCAATGCCGGAGAATTGATCGTAGATTGCCTCCCATGTATCAAAATCAACTACGCCGGTTTGCGGCAGACCGAACCGGCGCTGGGCTGCCAACACCGCGTCACGTGTATTGGGGCCAAAAACGCCGTCAATGGTTACGGGTGGGATTTCCGGTATGTAAGAGGAAAGAACCTGAAGCATATACTGTAAATGCTCAACTTTCACCCCCCGATCCCCCTGCTGAATGGGATTTGAATTTGCCCAGTTAATCGCGTAAAACTGCTGCCCCTGACTGCGAAGCTCTGCCAGGCTTGTGACCGCAACATAATACCGTACCAGTGCATTCCAGGTCGACCGTCCCACGACACCATCAGGCGTCAGGTTAAAGATTTCCTGAAACCGGATGACTGCAGCCTCTGTCTGGGCACCAAAAATACCGTCAACAAGGGAAATTTTAGGAATTGCGGGGTAATTCTGGGAAATTCTGTTGAGCATAACCTGAAGGATCACGACACTGGGGCCTGAGTATCCTCTGCGCAGTACACCGGGATAGGACGAAGTGATTCCCTGAACTGGGGCGTTGCTGACAATTTCCACGTCGCCATAGTAGCTGCGCAGAATTTCCGGCGCTGTATAGCCCTGAAGCGCCAGATTCTGGCTGCCCCATTGACTGAGGCCCTCACAGGTCACCGTGGTACCGTTGCAGAATTTTGCCGCCAGCGGCTCCACAAATCCAGGCCGCCGCAGATAGCTGGTATACAGCTCATCCGCTAGCCGCGCCACATTTTCAAAGTAGCTTCGCCCGTTGACAAAAAACTGGTCATAGGCAGTTGAATTGGTGATATCAAAATCATATCCCCGGCTTCTGTAAAACTCGGTGTATACCCGGTTCAGCGCGAAGGACACGATGGCAAGGATATTTGCCCGGAGTGCGCTTTCTTCCCATGTAGGGTAGATTTCGCTGGACGCGACGTTTTTTACATAGTCGGGAAAGCTGACGGTGACATTCTGCGCGTCCGCGTCAGGCGGCCCCAGATGGACGGTAATCCGCTGGGGAATATAGGGCAGGATCTGCGGCATGGTTCACCTCCTATAGATTCTGAGGCGGGGTATCAAAGATGATCATTTGATCCCACTGGTCGGGGAATTCAGAAAGCGGTATCATTTCCAAATTCTGAATGGTGGTCGTACCGGCGAACACCTGTAAATTCTCCGCCTCCGTCTGCTCATAGCCGCTCAGGCGTGCGTACAGATTAACCACTGTGTATGGCCGCTCTGACGGATCAGGGGACTGGCTTTCCGCCTTATCAGGAACGGGAATGGGGATGGGGGTTATTTTGCCGCTCCTGTCCGTAAGGCGCATGGCGATCGCCGTCCCGTCCTGGGAGGTAACAGTGATTGCAACGTTCCGCAGAGGATACTGCGCGTCGCTGGTATAAGCGCGAACCTGTATGTAACCCGTGGATGGCAAGGTATCAGCTCCTTTCAGATTCCTGAATAGGATATGCTGTTTCCGGTAAAAATGTGCAGGCAGCGCAGAGTGGTTGGTTCTGCGCTGCCTGAAAAGATTATAAATATCCCTGCATCTGCCGGATATTGGCGGTTTCACAGTCCAGCAGTTTTTGTGAGATGGTTTTGACCTGTGCGTCCTGATTGGCAAACTGATGGATATTTCTGAGGCCCTTGATCATACCCTTGGTATTGCCCTGAATCATCATACCGGCGATCTTGGAATCGGTATTACCGCCGCGGAGCTTCATCCGGGTCATCATATCCGTCATCATCCGAATACCTGGGTCCAGTTCTTCCAGTTCCCACCCCCGCTGGGTCGCTAAGGAGTGCGCCTCTGTTTCGATGGAGTCATATTCGTGAAGCTGTGATTCCAATGCTTTTCTCAATGCGGGCCGCATACTGGTGTCAAGCACGCTGCGAATTCCAATTTGCCCCATCTGTGTCGTCTTCAGTACGGACGAAAGGATTTCTTTGCTGTTTTTCATCGATCATCACCAATGCTAGTATGCACATCCGGCAACCGGGTATACATAGAATACGGAGATGAAGGGACGTGATTTTATGTGTGCAATTTCAGGTGTAGTCGGATTGCCATCTGATGAGACGCTATTAGAACATATGCTGGACACCATGCGCCGGCGGGGACCGGATTCTGAGGGAACCTATGTTCACGGCGATACAGCGCTGCTACACACACGGCTGGCGATTATTGACCCGGAGGGCGGAAAACAGCCCATGTCACTGGACTGGGCTGGGGAGCGCTATACGCTTGTCTACAACGGAGAGCTTTACAATACCGAAGCGCTGCGAAGCGTGCTGACTGACAGCGGGCACACGTTCCATGGATACTCCGATACGGAGGTTGTCCTGCACGCATATGCGGAATACGGTGCGGCATGCCTCGATCAGCTGAACGGAATTTTCGCCTTTGCCGTATGGGAGGAGAAACGCGGACGCCTGTTTCTCGCCCGCGACAGAATTGGCGTGAAACCGCTGTTCTATATGCAGCACGGAAACGGACTGCTCTTTGCCTCGGAGATGAAAACCATTCTGCAATATCCAACGGTAAAGGCACGGCTGGACAGAGAAGGGATTGCGCAGCTGATCCTGCTGGGGCCCGGGAGACTGCCGGGAAGCGGTGTTTTTCAGGGGATCCGGGAGATAGAACCGGGGCACTATGCGATTTATCAGGAAGGACGGTTGAAGATCACCCAGTACTGGAAGCTTCGAGACCGGGAGCACACAGAGAATTTTGCGGAGACGGTGGAGCATGTGCGATGGCTGGTCTTTGATGCTATACAACGTCAGATGGTTTCCGACGTTCCCATCGGCACATTCCTGTCCGGCGGCTTGGATTCCAGTATTATTACCGCAATTTGCGCCGGACAGGAAAAGAAGAACGGAAAAAGGCTGAAAACCTTTTCTGTGGACTACCTGAACAATGATCAATTTTTCCGGGCAAGTAAATTTCAGCCCAATTCGGACAGCGTATACATCGGAATCATGCAGAAGGCGCTGGATACGCTGCACCAGTGGACGGTTCTGACGCCGGAAATGCTGTGCGGCGCGCTGGAGGAGGCCACCATTGCCAGAGACCTGCCCGGAATGGCGGACGTGGATTTCTCTCTGCTGGCTTTCTGCGGCGATATCCGAAAGAAAGTACGGGTAGCCCTGTCCGGGGAATGTGCTGATGAAATATTTGGCGGATATCCGTGGTATCGGGACCCGGCGGTTCGGGAACGGGAAGGATTTCCGTGGGCGCAGAATACGCATCAGCGCATCTCACTGCTGCGAACGGGCCTGGTTCTTCATCCGGAGGAGTTCATCATGGATGCCTATGGAAAAACCTGCCGGGAAAGCGATATTCTCCCCGGCACATCCGCGCTGGAAAGACGGATGAAGGAAATGGTCAATCTGAACTTCCGCTGGTTCATGCAGACCCTGCTGGACAGGAAGGACCGGATGAGTATGTATCACGGTCTGGAGGTCCGGGTTCCGTTCTGCGATTACCGGATTGCGGAATACCTCTATGGGGTTCCGTGGGAATTCAAGGATTACCGGGGAAAGGAAAAGGGCTTGCTGCGGGAGGCGGTAAAAGGCCTCCTGCCGGAAGAGGTTCTATACAGGAAAAAAAGTCCCTATCCCAAAACCTTTGATCCCCATTATACAGAGCTGATTTCCAAAGAATTCCGGGAAATGACATTGGGGCACTCACCTGTCTGGGAGATTGTGGATAAAGCGCAGCTCAAAAAACTGCTGGAAGGTACCTCCGAGTGGCCGTGGTATGGTCAGCTAATGCGAAATCCGCAGATTATGGCGTATTTCCTGCAACTGGATTTCTGGCTTAGGTGCTATGATGTCGATATCTGTCCGTAATTTCAAAACGAAAAACATTGACGGATTCCGGGCTGCGTGATAAAATATGGAAGGAATAAGATGTCTAAAAAACAAAGCAGGAGGCGTACTATGCGGAAAACAAAAATCATTTGCACCATCGGTCCTTCCAGTGAGAACGAAGAAACCTTAACTCAGATGTGCCTTGCCGGCATGAATGTTGCGCGGCTGAATTTTTCCCACGGCACCCATGAGGAGCACGCAAAGAAAATTGAACTGATTAAGCGGGTACGGCAGAAGCTGGGACTTCCTATCGCAATCATGCTGGATACGAAAGGCCCTGAATATCGGATTCGTACTTTTGCATCCGGAAAAGTGATGATTCCGGATGGCGGAGCGTTTACCTTCACTACGGATGAGGTGGAGGGAGACGAAACCCGGGTCAGCGTGAACTATAAAGCGTTGCATAAGGACCTGAAGCCCGGAGACATTGTCACCGTAAATAATGGTATGGTGCAGTTTGAGGTGCAGGAGATCAGCGGTCACGATATCCACTGCAAATGTCTGGTAGGCGGCGTGCTGAGCGACAGAAAGAGTATGTCGTTTCCCAATAAGGTCATGTCCGGCCCCTATCTCAGCAAGCAGGATAAGTCTGATATCCTTTTCGGCATTGCGCACGGAGTGGATTTCATCGCCGCTTCCTTTGTGTCCACCAAGCAGGATGTTCTGGATATCCAAAAGCTGCTTGACGAGAACGGCGGCAGCGACATTGAGATTATCGCAAAGATTGAGAACCGTTCCGGTGTGGACAATGTCACGGAAATTTGCTCCGCTTGCGGCGGCATCATGATCGCAAGAGGCGACCTGGGTGTGGAAATTCCCTATGTGGAGGTTCCCGCCGTGCAGAAAAAGCTGACCCGTAAGTGCCGTTTGCTGGGTAAACGTGTCATTACCGCTACGGAAATGCTGGAATCCATGATTCAGAATCCCCGTCCTACCCGCGCGGAGATTTCTGACGTTGCCAACGCGGTGTACGACGGAACCTCCTGTGTCATGCTTTCCGGCGAGTCCGCTGCTGGTAAGTATCCCGTGGAGGCTGTCAGGGCCATGGCAAATATCGCGGAATACACCGAGAAGCATACGGATTACAAGCAGCGTTTCCGTTCCACGGAATTTGTCGGAAAGAACAATCTGGACTGTATTTCCCACGCTGTCTGCTCCATGGCGATTGATGTCAACGCAAAGGCCATCGTTGTCTGCTCCGTCAGCGGAAAGACAGCCATGCTGGTCAGCCGGTTCCGCACGCCCATCGATATCATCGGCATGACCACCGACCGGAAAATCTGGCGTCGCCTGTCCATGAGTTGGGGCGTTACTCCTGTGATGGCTGATCAATTCCCCAGCATGGAAGTCATGTTCTACTACGCCAAAAAAGCAGCAGTTGAGGCGTTGAACCTTCAGCCGGGTGACAATATTCTCCTGACAGGCGGTCCTGTGAACGGCCAACAGGGCAATACCAATACAATGAAAATCGAAACTGTTGAGTAAAAACAATACAAGGCGCTGCCCGGAATCTTCGGGCAGCGCCTTTTGCATGGGCTATTCGTCAATGGTTGCGATTCCCAGAGTGATTTCTTCCAGAACATCCAGCAGAACACGCACCGTATCCAGAGAGGTCAGAACAGTAACGCCGTTTTCAACGGCGCAGCGGCGAATCTGGCTGGAGCCGGTATGCACATCCTCACACCGGACGTCCATGGTGTTGATCACATAGGACACAAAGCCGGAGCGGATCGCATCCAGAATCTCGGTGGAACCATCGTCAACCTTAGCGCGGATGCGGGTTTTGATGCCATCCTTGCGCAGGAAAAGGGCTGTACCGGGAGTCGCCTCGATATTGAAGCCCAGCTGATAGAAGCGGCGAATCAGCGGAAGCGCCTCCTCCTTATCCTCATCCGAAATGGTGGCAAAAACAGTACCGTAATTCAGAAGCTTCACACCGGATGCCTGAAGGGCTTTATACAGGGCTCTGGTCATGGAATTGTCATAGCCGATGGCCTCGCCGGTGGACTTCATCTCCGGAGAGAGGTAGGCGTCCAGGCCCCGGAGCTTGGAGAAGGAGAACGCAGGCGCCTTAACATAATAGCGCTTCTTTTCATCGGGATAGAGCACGTCCACACCCTGATCGTGCAGGCTGTGACCGAGGGCAACCCGGGTCGCAATATCCGCAAGGGGATAGCCCGTTGCCTTACTCAGGAAGGGTACCGTTCTGGAAGAACGGGGGTTGACCTCGATGATAAATACATTGTCATCCGGGTCAACGATAAACTGAATGTTGAACAGGCCCTTGATACCAATGGCGGGGCCAAGCTTCTTGGCATATTGCAGAATAATGCCCTTGACCTTGTTGGAAATCGAGAAGGGGGGATAGACAGAAATGGAGTCGCCGGAATGCACGCCGGTTCGCTCCACCAGCTCCATAATGCCGGGAACAAATACCTGCGCTCCATCGCAGATCGCGTCGATTTCGACTTCCTTGCCGCGAATATATTTGTCAACCAGCACCGGCTTGTCCGCGTCGATTTCAACTGCTGTTTGCAGATAATGGCGGAGCTGTGCTTCGTTGGACACGATCTGCATGGCGCGTCCACCGAGAACGAAGGAGGGACGCACCAGAACCGGATAACCGATTTCCCTTGCCGCGGCAACGCCATCCTCGATTTTCGTCACCGCACGGCCCTTGGGCTGAGGAATATTCAGCTCCAGCAGAAGCTTTTCAAAGGCGTCCCGGTTTTCGGCTTTTTCGATTGCGGCGCAGTCCGTACCGATAATGTTTACGCCGAGGTCGGTCAGCGGCTGGGCAAGGTTGATGGCCGTCTGACCGCCCAGAGAAGCGATGACACCGTCAGGCTGCTCCAGCGTGATAATGTTCATCACATCTTCTGCTGTCAGCGGCTCGAAATACAGCTTGTCCGACGTGGTGTAGTCGGTAGAAACTGTTTCCGGGTTGTTATTGATGATGATTGCCTCATAGCCGGCATTGCGAATGGTCTGAACGGCATGAACGGTAGAATAGTCAAATTCCACGCCCTGACCAATCCGAATGGGACCGGAGCCAAGAACAATGACCTTTTTGCGATCTGATACAACCGATTCATTCTCGGATTCATAGGTGGAATAGAAATAGGGGATATAGCTGTCAAATTCCGCTGCGCAGGAGTCAATCATTCGATAACCCGGAATGATGTTCTTCTCCTTCCGAAGCAGGAAGATTTTTTTCTCGCTGGTACCCCAAATATCCGCAACGGCACGGTCAGAGAAGCCCATCTTCTTGGCGGCAAACAGAGCGGCGGAATCTCCATTATGATCTTTGAGAAAACGTTCCATGCGGATGATATTTCGAATCTTACGCAGGAAGAAACGATCGATTCCGGTGGCATCCGCAATCTCGTCCACATCTGCCCCCAAACGCATTAACTGAGCGATGGCGTAGATTCTGTCATCGGTGCCAATGGGAATGTAATCCATCAGCGCATCCTTCGTCCAATCATCGAATTTCTTCATGTGAAGATGGACAATGCCGATTTCCAGAGACCGAATGCCCTTCAGCAGGCTTTCCTCAAAGGTTCTGCCAACACTCATTGTTTCGCCGGTGGCTTTCATCTGGGTGCCAAGGCGGTTATTGGCATCGGAGAACTTGTCAAAGGGGAAACGGGGCATTTTGGTGACGATATAATCCAGGGCCGGCTCAAAAGCCGCGCAGGTATTGGCCAGCGGAATTTCGTCCAGCGTCATACCGACACAAATTTTGGCGGAAACCCGGGCAATGGGATAACCACTGGCTTTGGATGCCAGCGCGGAACTGCGGGAAACTCTGGGATTCACTTCGATCAGGTAATACTGGAAGGAATTGGGGTCCAAGGCAAACTGAACGTTACAGCCACCCTGAATTTTCAGCGCCCGAATCAGCTTCAGCGCGGAATCTCGGAGCATATGGTACTCTTTATTGGTCAGAGTCTGGGAAGGACAGACGACTATGGAATCGCCGGTGTGGATGCCAACCGGGTCCAGGTTCTCCATATTACAGATGGCGATAGCGGTATCGTTGCTGTCGCGCATGACCTCATATTCAATTTCCTTATAGCCCTTGATACTCTTCTCCACCAGAACCTGATGAACAGGGGAGAGGGCAAGGGCGTTTTTCATGATTTCCCGGAACTCTTCCTCCGTATCCGCAAAGCCGCCGCCGGTTCCACCTAAAGTAAAGGCAGGGCGCAGAACCACCGGATAGCCGATTTCCGCAGCAGCCTCCAGTCCCTCCTCCATGGAATTGGCGATCATGGAGGGCAGCACCGGCTCACCCAGACGCTGGCACAGCTCCTTGAACAGCTCCCGATCCTCCGCCTGCTCAATGCTGTAGCTGGGCGTTCCCAGCAGTTCTGTCCGGCATTCCTTCAGGATGCCTTTCTTTTCCAGCTGCATGGCAAGGTTCAGACCGGTCTGGCCGCCGATGCCGGGAACGATGGCATCGGGCCGTTCATACCGCACGATCCGGGCGATATACTCCAGCGTCAGCGGCTCCATGTAGACCTTGTCCGCAATGGCGGGGTCTGTCATGATGGTCGCGGGATTGGAGTTACAAAGGACAACCTCGTATCCTTCCTCTTTCAGGGCGAGACAGGCCTGCGTGCCGGCGTAGTCAAACTCAGCCGCCTGACCGATCACGATAGGGCCGGAACCAATCACCAGAATTTTGTGAATGTCTGTACGCTTAGGCATGTTTGGCTTCCTCCATCATCGCAATGAACTGCCCGAACAGGTAATCGCTGTCCTGAGGGCCCGGCGCGCTTTCCGGGTGGTACTGTACGCTAAAGACTCGATCACGCTGGCATTCCAGTCCCTCCACGGTGTTATCCAGAAGGTTGACGTGGGTAACGGTCAAAGGCGTTTCCGTAAGACTCTGCGCATCCACCGCATAGGAATGATTCTGCGACGTGATTTCCACTTTTCCCGTTTTCAGATTCTTAACCGGATGGTTGCCGCCGCGGTGTCCGAATTTCAGCTTGTAGGTTTTTGCACCGTAGGCCAGCGCGATAATCTGATGGCCCAGGCAGATTCCAAACATAGGGAATTTGCCGCGCAGCTGACGAACCAGCTGAATAACGCATTGCACATCCTCCGGATTCCCGGGTCCGTTGGACAGAAACACGCCGTCGGGAGAAACTGCTTTGATTTCCTCGGCAGTGGTATTCCAGGGAAAAACCGTGACGTCACAGCCCCAGCCGTTCAGTCGGCGGACAATATTCTGCTTCATGCCGCAGTCAATGGCTGCAACATGATACTTTGCGTTCTGAGCCGGGGAGAAGTACGGTTCCTTTACGCTGACACGGGACACCTGATCCGTGGGCAGCGCCAGAGACTGCAAGTGGGCAAAGGCGGCGAGATTTGAGGTGGCGGCATCGGTAATTAACACCTTGCAGGTACCTTTATCGCGGATATGCTTTGTCAATTTCCGGGTATCCACGCCGGCAATTCCAATAATTCCATTCTTTTCCATAACCTGTCCCAATGTCGTACTGGCACGGAAATTCGACGGCTTATCGTTGTATTCCCGTACGATCATCGCGCTGGCTGTGGGGCGGAGAGACTCATAGTCCTCCTCACACATACCGTAATTTCCAATCAAAGGATAGGTCATGACAATTGCCTGACCGGTATAGGAAGGATCGGAGAGAATTTCCTGATAGCCGACCATGGAGGTATTAAAGACAATTTCCGCAGTGCATTCACCGGAAGCTCCAAAGCCATAGCCATAAAACTCTGTGCCATCCTGCAAAATGATTTTTCTGTCACATTGGCGAATCATACTTTCTGTGTTCCTTTCCCTTTGGACAGTTTCTGCTCAAATTGATCCTTACGGGTATCCTGCGGAATTTGTGTTGGGTATTCCCCGGAGAAGCAGGCACTGCAATACCCGGTGCCGCCGCACAGATCCTTCAGATTCTCAAGAGGAAGATAGCCCAGTGAATCCGCGCCGATCATTTTCGTGATTTCCGGAATGGTGTGGTTGCAGGCAATCAGGTTGTCTCTGGAATCGATATCTGTTCCATAATAGCACGGATGCAGGAAGGGGGGCGCTGAGATACGCATATGGATTTCCGCCGCGCCGGCATTACGAAGCAGAGATACGATCCGCGCGCAGGTTGTGCCGCGAACTATGGAGTCATCCACCAGAACCACCCGCTTGCCCCGCAGTTCACTTTCCACAGGACTGAGCTTAATTTTCACCTGATCGACCCGGTGATCCTGACCGGGAGAGATGAAGGTGCGCCCGATATACTTGTTTTTGATTAACCCGATGCCATAGGGAATACCGGATTCCCGGGAATAACCGATTGCCGCGTCAAGACCGGAGTCCGGAACACCCACCACGATGTCTGCGTCTACGCTGTGTGCCCTCGCCAGAATACGACCGGCATTAACACGGGCAGCGTGAACGTTGATTCCGCCGATGGTGGAATCCGGGCGCGCAAAATAAATATACTCAAAAATGCAGGTATTCTGGGGCGCCGTATTGCAGCGGCGGCGATCGCTGGACAGTCCGTTCTGGTCAATGGTAATAATCTCACCGGGCAGCAGATCCCGCTCAAAGGCGGCTCCCACGGCGCTGAGAGCGCAGCTTTCCGATGCCACCACATAGGTTCCATCTGCCATTTTGCCGTAACACAGGGGGCGGAAGCCATGGGGGTCCCGGACGGCAATTAGTTTGGTAGAGGACATCATGACCAGAGAATAAGCGCCTTCCAGTTTCTCCATTGCCTGATACACAGCCTCCTGAATGGAGGGGGTTTTCAGACGCTCCCTGGTGATGACATAGGCAATGGTCTCCGTATCGGAGGTAGAATGGAAGATAGCACCGGAAAGCTCAAGCGCACTCCGAAGGGTCAGAGCGTTGCTCAGGTTGCCATTGTGGGCAACCGCCAGCTTGCCCTTCAGATGATTTACCTGAATGGGCTGGCAGTTGCGCATAGTCACGCCGCCGGTGGTACCATAGCGGACATGACCGACGGCGATCTGCCCATCAGGAAAATTCTTCATTTCCTGATGGGAAAAGACTTCATTGACAAGGCCGATTCCATGGTGGGCGGTGAACATGCCGTCGTCATTGACAATGATGCCGCAGCTTTCCTGACCACGGTGCTGCAGGGAATAGAGACCGTAATAGGTCAGGGAAGCCACATCGGCAGGCTTTGGACTGTATACGCCAAAAACGCCGCATTCTTCATGAATACTCATTTGCGTCCTCCCAAAGCGGCGGCGATGAAGCCGACAAACAGGGGATGGGGTTTATTGGGACGGCTCTTGAACTCCGGATGGAACTGTACGCCCACATGGAAGGGGCGCTCGGTCAGTTCCACAGTTTCAACCAGCCGCTTGTCAGGCGAAGTACCGCTGAGCGTCAGTCCCGCCTTTGTCAACAGATCCCGATAGTCATTGTTGAACTCGTAACGATGGCGGTGTCGCTCGGAAATCTCCGCCGCGCCGTAGCAGCGGGCCATAGTCGTATCGGGAGAAATGGCGCAGGGATAGGCACCAAGGCGGAGCGTACCGCCTTTGTCCACGGATTCGCTCTGACCGGGCATGAAGTCGATGACTTTATTTGGGGTGGCAGTGTCAAACTCGCCGGAGTTGGCATCCGGCAGACCGGCGTAGCGTGCGTATTCGATGACCATAATCTGCATACCGAGACAAATTCCAAAATAGGGAACCGCATGCTCGCGCGCATACTTTGCCGCCAGAATCATGCCCTCGATACCCCGGGAACCGAAGCCGCCTGGCACCAGAATGCCGTCCAGATCAGACAGTGCGGATTCATAGGTTTCCGGTGTCAGCGTCTCAGAGTCGATCCAGCGGATGCAGATTTCGGAATCCAGAGCATAACCTGCGTGACGCAGCGCTTCCGCCACAGACAGATAGGCGTCGTGAAGTTGGACGTACTTCCCAACCAGGCCAATGGTAACGTTTTTCCGGAGATGATAGATCCGCTGTACCAGAGCCTGCCACTCGTCGAGCTTGGGATCCGGGGTTTGCAGGCCCAGCTCCCGGCACACAATGCCGGAGAAATTCTGCTTCTCCAGCATCAAGGGCGCTTCATAGAGATTCGGCAGCGTGATATTTTCAATGACGCAGTCAGGCTTCACATTGCAGAACAGGCTGATCTTCTGAAAAATGCTGTCCTCCAGAGGCTCATCGCAGCGAAGAACAACGATATCCGGCTTGACGCCCATACCCTGCAATTCCCGGACGGAGTGCTGGGTAGGTTTCGATTTGTGCTCATCGGAACCACGCAGGAAGGGAACCAGCGTCACATGGATAAACAGGCAGTTCTCTTTCCCGACTTCCAGAGAAATCTGGCGCACTGCTTCCAGAAAGGGCTGAGATTCAATGTCGCCGATGGTGCCGCCGATCTCAGTAATCACTACATCCGCGTCTGTTTTCTTGCCAACGCGATAGACGAACTCCTTGATCTCATTGGTGATATGGGGGATGACCTGAACGGTGGAGCCCAGATATTCTCCTCTGCGTTCCTTATTCAGAACATTCCAGTAGACCTTACCGGTGGTCAGATTGGAGTATTGGTTCAGATCTTCATCAATAAAACGCTCATAGTGACCCAAATCCAGATCTGTTTCCGCACCGTCCTCTGTAACATACACCTCTCCATGCTGATAGGGGCTCATGGTACCGGGGTCCACATTGATATAGGGATCCAGCTTCTGCGCGGCTACTTTCAGTCCGCGGGCCTTCAGCAGGCGTCCAAGGGAGGCGGCGGTAATTCCTTTACCCAATCCGGACACCACGCCGCCTGTGACAAAAATATACTTCGTCATCGCGTTTCTCTCCTTCTCGACTGATACGGTAATTGCGGTTCTAAGCCATTATTCCCACTCCACAGTTGCGGGGGGTTTGCTGGTAATGTCATAGACGATGCGGTTGATCCGGGGTACCTCGTTAACGATGCGCACGGACACCCGATCCAGAACCTCATAAGGAATTCGAGTCCACTCTGCTGTCATAAAGTCCTTGGTCGTGACGCTGCGCAGAGCCAGAACGTTTTCGTAAGTTCGGCCATCGCCCATGACGCCTACACTTTTGGCGTTGGTCAGCACCGCAAAGTATTGGCTGCAAATGTCACCCAGCTGGGCTTTGGCAATCTCCTCCCGAAAAATGAAGTCCGCTTCCCGGAGAATGTCCAGCTTCTCTTTCGTGACCTCACCCAGAATGCGGATAGCCAGACCCGGGCCCGGGAAAGGCTGACGGTGAACCAAGTAGTCAGGCAGGCCCAGTTCCTTGCCCAGCAGCCGGATTTCGTCCTTGAACAGGTGATCCAGAGGCTCCAAAACCGCCTGAAACTGCTCGATGACCTCCCGTGGCAAAAGCTTGTTGTGATGGCTCTTGATTACGTCGGCATCTCCGGCGCCGGATTCGATGACATCCGGGTAGATAGTGCCTTGGGCGAAGAAGTCCTCCTTGGTAATGCCGAATTTCATGGCCTCGTCCAGGAACACATAGCCAAACTCTGCGCCGATGATCTGCCGCTTGCGCTGTGGATCCTCCACGCCCTTCAGCTTGTCCAGGAACCGCTGCTGGGCGTCCACCCGGACAAAATGGATGTTCCACTTTTTGAAAGCGGCTTCCACCTCGTCGCCCTCATTTTTGCGCATACAGCCATGATCCACGAAAACCGCCGTCAGCCGGTCGCCTACCGCTTCGGCCAGCAGTGCCGCCAGTACGGAGGAATCCACACCGCCGGACAGAGCCAGCAGCACCCGGCCCTTGGGGCCGATGGTCTGGCGCAGCTGCGCCACGGTATTCTTGCAGAAGTCTCCCATGGTCCAGGTGCCCTTGGCACCGCAGATCTCGTAGAGGAAATTACGCAGCATCTGGTCGCCGTACTGGGTGTGGTTTACCTCAGGGTGGAACTGCACACCGTAGAAGCGCCGCGTCTCGTCAGCAATGGCGGCGTTAGGGCAAGCGTCGGTATGGGCAACCAAAGCAAAGCCATCAGGGACTTTAGCCATATAATCGCCGTGGCTCATCCAGGAGATGGCCCGCTCCGGAATGCCCTTGAAGAGCTTGCAGTCAGTATTGTAATAGGTTGGCGTCTTGCCGTACTCTCGGGCGGTATCCTTCTGGGCTGCCGTCACCTGACCGCCCAGCGTGTGGGCCATGAGCTGGCAGCCGTAGCAGATGCCCAGGATGGGCACGCCCAGCTGGAAGATCTCTGGATCCACATGGGGAGATTCCTCCAGGTAGACGCTGTTTGGGCCGCCGGTAAAAATGATGCCCATTGGCGCAAAAGCGCGGATTTCACTTATGGATAAGGTATAGGGCTTGATCTCACAGTAAACGTTCTGCTCCCGAACGCGCCGGGCAATAAGCTGGTTGTACTGACCGCCGAAATCCAGCACCAGTATTTTTTCGTCCATATTCTGTCTCCTGTTACAGGTTGATTTGCGTATCCGATTTGGATACGTTAGTAAGCAGCGGTTTGACCTCTGCCAGGAAGCGTTCCACCTGCTCGGCGCACCGACCGGTATAGAGGGAAGGATCCATGACGGCGTCCATTTCCTCCTTGGTCATGCCGAACTCCTTGTGCTGTGCCAGATCGCTCAGAAGATCCCAGCTCTCACCGTTCTTCATCTTTGCGGTGGCGTCCATGGAGCAGCTGCGGATGATCTCATGCAGTTCCTGACGGTTGCCGCCGTGCTTGACGCCTTCCATCATCAGGTTTTCCGTGGCGATGAAGGGCAGATACTCACGCACAGTTTTTTCGACAATTTTTTCATTGACGTGCAGACCGTTGGTCACATTCTGAGCCAGCCTCAGGATGGCATCCGCGCAGAGGAAACCCTCGGGCAGGGAGATGCGGCGGTTGGCGGAATCGTCCAGCGTGCGCTCCAGCCACTGGGTAGAGGCCGTCATGGGAGCGTTCAGAGCGTCTGCTATCAGATAGCGGGACAGAGAGCAAATCCGCTCAGAGCGCATAGGATTGCGCTTGTAGGCCATGGCGGAGGAGCCAATCTGATTCTTTTCGAAGGGTTCTTCCACCTGACGGTCATGCTGCAACAGACGGATATCATTTGCCATCCGATAGCAGCTCTGGGCAATGGAGGACAGGACGTTCAGGATCCGGCTGTCCAGCTTCCGGGGATAGGTCTGACCGCAGACGCTGAAGCATTTGTCGAATCCAAAGTCTGCGCTGATTTTCTGGTTCATTTCGTCAATCTTCCCGGTATCGCCGCCAAACAAATCCAGGAAGCTGGCCTCGGTGCCGGTGGTACCACGGCAGCCAAGAAATTTCATGGTTCCCAGCACAAAATCCAGTTCTTCCAGATCGGCCAGGAAATCCTGCATCCAAAGGGTTGCGCGCTTTCCGACAGTGACCAGCTGTGCGGGCTGATAGTGGGTATAACCAAGGGTAGGCATCGCCTTGTAGGTATTCGCAAATTCTGCCAGATTTGCAACTACCTTTAAAAGTTCTCCGCGCAGATATTTCAGACCATCGCGGTAGATAACAATATCCGCATTATCCGTAACATAGCAGCTTGTTGCGCCAAGATGAATGATGCCGGCTGCCTCCGGCGCTGCCTTGCCATAGGCGTAGACATGGGCCATCACATCATGACGTACCTCTTTTTCCCGTGCTGCCGCGCATTCATAGTCGATATCCGTGATATGCGCTTCCAGCTGGGCAACCTGTTCCGCCGTAATGGGCAGACCAAGCTCCATTTCTGCCTTAGCCAGAGAAACCCAGAGCTTACGCCAGGTCTGGATCCGGGTGTCCATGGAGAACAGCTTCAGCATATACTCCGAGGCATAGCGGGAACTCAACGGGGACTCGTATTTCTCGGTCATTTCTCTTTCTCCTTAACGAATAATAATGCTGTCTCTCTCGGGACCAACGGAGACATAGCCAATGTGGCAATCGATATTCTGCTCAATGAATTCTACATACTTCCGGGCTGCTTCCGGCAGGTCCTCCCATTTCCGAACGCCGGAAATATCGCACTTCCAGCCGTCCATGTATTCGATGACTGGCTTCGCATCGTTCAGAAGGGAGGGGAAGGGAAACTCGTCCGTAATCTGACCGTCAATGGTGTAGTGGGTGCAGACAGGGATTTTGTCCAGATAGCTCAGAACGTCCAGCTTTGTCAGAGCCACGTTGGTAGCCGCCTGCACATGGATGCCGTAGCGGGTAGCAACAATGTCGATAGGACCGACACGACGGGGACGGCCGGTCTTCGCGCCGTACTCAAAGCCTGCTTTACGCAGTTCTTCCGCTTCCTGACCGAACATCTCACAGACAAAGGGGCCTTCACCGACACAGGTGGAGTAGGCTTTCACCACGCCAATGACCTCGTCAATTTTCGCGGAGGGCAGACCGGAACCCACGGGGGCGTAGGCGGCAATGGCATTGGAGGAAGTGGTATAGGGATAGATGCCATAATCCAGATCACGCAGGGCGCCCAGCTGGGCCTCAAACAGAATCTGCTTTCCTTCCGCCTGGGCTTTCCGCAGGAACGCACCGGTGTCGCAAATAAAGGGCTTGATCTTGTTACAGTAGACATCAATCCAGACTTCCAGATCTTCCATGGTGACAGGTTTTGCGCCGTACACCCTGGTCAGAGTCAAATTCTTCCACTCCATCAGATCTTTCAGGTGCTCCCGCAGATGCTCAGGGTACAGCAGTTCACCGGCAAGGATCGTCTTTTTCTGATACTTGTCGGAATAGAAGGGGGCAATACCCTGTTTGGTGGAGCCGTACTTTTTGTCCGCCAGGCGAGCTTCTTCCAGCCCGTCCAGTTCCCGGTGCCAAGGCAGCAGCAGGGAAGCCCGATCACTGATTTTCAGATTTTCAGGGGTAATGGAGACCCCCTGACTGGTAACGTCTTCAATTTCCTTCCAGAGATTTTCGGGATCCAGCGCCACACCGTTGCCCAGAATATTCACAACGCCCTTTCGGAAAATGCCGGAAGGGAGCAGGTGCAGAGCGAATTTGCCAAGATCGTTTACTACGGTATGACCGGCGTTGCCGCCGCCCTGATAGCGAACGACCACGTCAAAGTGATCTGTCAGAAGATCAACCATGCGGCCCTTGCCTTCGTCACCCCAGTTGATGCCGACAATCGCAGAATTACCCATATCGGTTCCTCCTTACAGATGCTCTTCCAGCCGGTGCATGATTTCGGCGTATGCCTCCTCAACGCCGCCCAAATCGCGGCGGAAACGGTCCTTATCCAGCTTCTCTCCGGTAGCGGCATCCCAAAGGCGGCAGGTATCCGGGCTGATTTCATCGGCAAGCACGATAGTACCATCACTGAGACGGCCAAACTCCAGCTTAAAGTCCACCAGTGTCACACCACAGGTTTTCCAGAAAGCCTTCAGCAGTTCATTGATGCGCAGGGCATAGGTGCGGATCGTTTCAATTTCCTCAGCGGTAGCCAGCTTCAGAGCCAGCGCATGGCTGGTGTTCAACAGGGGATCGCCCAGAGCATCATTCTTGTAGGAGTATTCCACCGTGGGCTGATCGAATACAATGCCCTCCTCAACGCCATAATGCTTGGCGAAAGAACCGGCGGAAATATTGCGGACAATTACCTCCAGAGGCACGATGCTGACCTTCTTGACCAGCGTCTCCCGGTCGCTCAGCTCCTTCACATAATGGGTGGGGATGCCGTTTTTCTCCAGCATGGCCATCAGGCGGTTGCTCATTTTGTTGTTGATAACACCCTTACCCACAATGGTACCCTTTTTCAGGCCATTGAATGCCGTTGCGTCATCCTTGTACGCCACGATCAGAAGTTCGGGATCATCGGTTGCAAAAACCTTTTTTGCCTTACCCTCATACAGCTGCTCTTTCTGTTCCATTTCTTTGTTCCTCCTAATTATTTTCCGCTGTCACCGTAGTTGGACAGAACACGGGCGGAAGGGTCGTTCACATTGCAACCTTCCCACTCTTTATTCGGCATCCAGAAATCCACGATCATCTGACCTTGACCGGGGTAGTATTTCTCGAAGATTTCACGGTAAAGCAGCGATTCTTTGGTAAAGGGCTGAGCGTGGGTGTATTTCCGACGCTTCAGTTCGAACTCATCCTGCGTATAGCAGGACTCCGCGTACTCCTTCAGATAATCCACCATGGAGTGACCCACGGCATCTGAGAAGGCCGCCTTCTCCCGCCACAGAATATCGTGGGGAAGGTAGCCGCCCTCCTCGAAGGCATGGCGGAGCAGGTACTTACCCTTATTGTACCTGTTAAGTTTCTTTTCCGGGTCAATGGACATAACGTATTTTACGAAATCCAGATCTCCGAAGGGGACGCGAGCTTCCAGAGAGTTGACGCTGATGCAGCGGTCTGCCCGAAGCACATCGTACATATGCAGCTCCCGGATGCGTTTCTGGGCTTCCGCCTGGAAGGCTTCTCCGGAGGGTGCGAAGTCGGTGTACTTGTAGCCAAACAGCTCATCGGAAATCTCACCGGTCAGCAGGACGCGAATATCCGTGTTCTCATGGATGTACTTGCAGACCAGGTACATACCGATGCTGGCACGGATGGTCGTGATGTCGAACGTCCCTAGTAATTCTATCACATTTTCCAGAGCCTGCAAGACTATTTCTTTAGAAATTATTACTTCTGTGTGATCACTGCCGATAAAATCTGCTACCTGCTTTGCATATTTGAGATCAATGGCGTCTCCGGT
The DNA here is from genome assembly GCA_022772525.1 of Clostridiales bacterium. Taxonomy (GTDB): domain Bacteria; phylum Bacillota; class Clostridia; order Oscillospirales; family Oscillospiraceae; genus Faecousia. The sequence continues at coordinate 33,188 of JALFAD010000069.1, read as the reverse complement.
CATGCCAATTGCGAAGGTTTTGATCGGTTTTTTGCTCTCCCGTGCGGCAATTGCGCACACCAGAGAGGAATCCAAACCGCCGCTGAGCAGGAAGCCAACCTTTGCGTCAGCTACCAGACGCTTTTGAACACCGGCTACCAGCTTGTCGTGAATGTTCCGGCAGACCGTTTCCAGATCGTCGTGGTTATAGGAGTCCACGGCCGCGATGTCGCAATAGCAGACGAACTTTCCATCCGCGTAGTAATGTCCGGGAGGGAAGGGGAGGATCTCCTTCACAAGCCCCATCAGGTTTTTCGGTTCACTGGCAAACACAATGGTTCCGGCCTCATCATAGCCATAGTAGAGAGGGCGGATACCGATGGGATCCCGGGCCGCGATGAACTGCTTTTTTTCGCCATCGTAAAGAATGCAGGCATATTCGGCATCCAGCATGGAGAACATTTTAACGCCATACTCAAAGTACAGGGGAAGCAGAACCTCGCAGTCACTGTCACTGTTGAAGGTGTATTTTCCACGCAGTTCCCTGCGGAATTTTTCAAAGCCATAGATTTCGCCGTTACAGACAACGGCGCTGGAATTCAGAGTAAAGGGCTGCATTCCCTCCGGATGCAGGCCCATAATAGACAAGCGGTGGAAGCCGAGAATACCCTGACCTACGTCCAGAATCCGGGTATCATCGGGACCTCGTGAGATCGTTCTGGAAAAGCCTTTCTGAAACGCTGCCATGTCCAGCGGCTTTCCGCAATAACCAATAATGGAACACATATTTCTGTTTCCTCCTTAAAACCGACCCGTGGGAGAGCCGCATACGCAGCTCTCCCGTGGGCTTCCTCTGTTATTCTACGTCCTGCAGGGCGTCAAAGCCTTCTTCACCGGTGCGAACTTTCACAACATTTTCAACATCATATACGAAAATTTTGCCGTCGCCAATGTGACCGGTGTACAGAACCTTCTTTGCGGTTTCGATGACAGTACGGACAGGAACCTTACTGACAACAATATCGACCTGAACCTTGGGAAGCAGGCTTGCCTCCACAGGAACACCACGGTAATACTCGGGCTTGCCCTTCTGAGCGCCGCAGCCCATGACATGGGAAACGGTCATGCCGGAAATACCGATGGTCATCATCGCGTTCTTCAGATTCTCCAGGCGAGACTCCTTACAAATGATTTCGACCTTTGTCATCTTGGGGGCGCCATCTTCGAAGGATGGCATCTTCTTTACGGGAATTGCTTCAGCGGCAGGTACGTCGCCGTCCACAACTACAGGCATATCCTCATCTACCATGTCAGGCAGCATGGCGAAGCCTGCATAGGCGGAGGGGAGTCCGTGTTCGGTAGCGTCCAGACCGGTAATCTCCTCGTCTCTGGAAACACGCAGGCCGACCGTTGCTTTGATGACAACGAAAGTAATTGTAATGGTTACAACCGTCCAAAGTGCAACGGAAGCGAAGCCCAGCAGCTGCAGGCCCAGCAGCTGGAAGCTGCCGCCATAGAACAGGCCGGTAATGGTTTCGCCGGCAGCATTGGCAACTGCATAGCCGGGAGCGGTGCTCGTAGCGAACAGGCCCACGGCGATGGTGCCCCAGATACCGTTCATGCAGTGAACGGCAACAGCGCCCACGGGGTCGTCGATGCGGAGCTTGTGATCCAGCAGCCAGACGCCGAACAAAACCAGTACGCCAGCGACGGCGCCAATTACGGTTGCGCCCAGACAATCGGTAACATCACAGCCGGCAGTAATGGCAACCAGTCCGGCGAGGGAAGCGTTTAAGCACATGGAAACATCAGGCTTGCCGTACTTGACCCAGGTGAAGATCATGCACACGACGGTCGCTACGGCAGGGGCTACGGTGGTGGTCAGGAAAATAGAGCCAAGCTGACCAACGGAAGTCGCGGCGGCGCCGTTAAAACCGTACCAGCCAAGCCAGAGAATAAAGACACCCAAAGCACCCAGCGCAATACTGTGACCGGGGAAGGCGTTCACCTTAACGACCTTGCCGGAAGCATCATGGGTAAATTTTCCGATACGGGGACCCAGCATTTTAGCGCCGATCAGAGCGGAGATACCGCCAACCATATGAATCGCGCAGGAGCCTGCAAAGTCGTGGAAGCCAAGACCGGCAAGCCAGCCGCCGCCCCAGATCCAGTGGGCCTCAATGGGATAGATCAGCGCAGAGATGACAGCGGAATAGATGCAGTAGGACAGGAACTTCGTGCGCTCCGCCATAGCACCGGAAACAATGGTCGCGGTGGTCGCGCAGAACACCAGATTGAATACGAAGCTGGAAAAATCGAAGCTATCGTAAGCGGTGAACAGGTCAAAACCGGGTTTGCCAATGAATCCCAGCAGATCCTCGCCCATCAGAAGGCTGAAACCAATCAGAATAAAGACAACCGTGCCGATGCAGAAATCCATCAGGTTCTTCATGATGATATTGCCCGTGTTCTTGGCTCTGGTAAAGCCGGCCTCAACCATAGCAAAGCCAGCCTGCATCCAGAACACCAATGCCGCGCCGATCAGATACCATACATTCCATACTTCACTCATAATCTTACCTCCTTGTATTTTGATCTTCTTCTTTTCCTCGGGGGCTGAAGCGCATCAAACGGCAAAAGCTCCCATAAATGGCTTTCCCGATTTGGACGCGTTGCTCAAACCGGGAAAGTGCTTTATCATGTAAATCAAGCCGCTTTCCGGGAGGGGGTGGTCAGCCCCCTCCCACGGGCCGTCCAAGACGGCATTTGGCAGCTATGAAAGGGTGGCGGTTTAACGGACGCCGAAGAGCAGGTCACCGTAGGTGGGGAAGGGCCAGTACTTTTCCGCAGTCTGCGTTTCAGCTTCATCGGCAACGGCACGCAGAGCAGCCATCTTTCCGAGAATGGTATCCCGGATGGCAAAGGACTCCTCCTGCGTATCGGTAATGCCCTTCAGATCCAGCAGCGCGGTTTCCAGTTCATCGGTCTTCTCAGCAATCTGATCCGTGAGAACAGAGAGCTTGGAAATCAGTCCGGTTTCATAAGCGCAGGCAGCGCCGGGAACGGCGGCCTTCTTCGCTGCGGCAGCCTTGGCCAGATCGCTGACATAGCTTTCGACAGCGGGGAGAATCTGCTTGCGGGCCATATCGATCATGGTCGTGGCCTCAATGCGGACGGTCTTGCAGTAGTTCTCCAGCATGATCTCGCAGCGGGATTCCAGCTCCGCAACGGAAAAGACCTTGTGAGAGGTGAGCATCTTCACGTTCTTCTCGTCCAGCAGGTGAGGCATGCAGTCGGGCGTGGTGCGGTAATTGCACAGGCCGCGCTTCTCGGTGGCTTCCTTGATCCAGGCATCATCGTAGCCGTTGCCGTTGAACAGGATACGCTTATGATCCTTGATGGTTTTCTTAATCATCTCATGCAGTGTGGTTTCGAAGTCTTTCGCACCTTCCAGCCGGTCCGCATAGATCTTCAGGGACTCTGCCACAGCGCTGTTCAGCATCATGTTGGCGCAGGCGATGGAGTTGGAGGAACCCAGCATACGGAACTCAAACTTATTGCCGGTAAAGGCGAAGGGGGAAGTACGATTACGGTCTGTGGTGTCCCGTGCGAACCGGGGCAGAACGTCCACACCCAGCTTCATAGTGGTCTTTTGGGTTCCGGCATAGGGGGTGTCATTCTCAATAGCGTCCAGAATGCCCATCAGCTCATCTCCAAGAAAAATGGAAACCACAGCGGGAGGAGCCTCATTGGCGCCAAGACGGTGATCGTTGCCGGCGGTGGCAACGGACAGTCTCAGCAGATCCTGATAGTCATCGACAGCCTTGATAACTGCGCACAGGAACAGCAGGAACTGGGCATTCTCGTAGGGGGTCTCACCGGGAGACAGCAGATTCACACCGGTGTCGGTGGCAATGGACCAGTTGTTGTGCTTGCCGGAGCCGTTTACACCGGCAAAGGGCTTCTCATGCAGCAGGCAAACGAGACCGTGCTTCGCGGCAACCTTCTGCATGATTTCCATGGTCAGCTGATTGTGGTCGGTAGCAATGTTTGTGGTGGTGTAGATGGGGGCAAGTTCGTGCTGGGCGGGAGCAACCTCATTGTGCTCCGTCTTTGCGAGAATTCCCAACTTCCAAAGTTCTTCGTTCAGATCGGCCATGAATGCGGCGACCCTGGGCTTGATGACGCCGAAGTAATGGTCGTCCATTTCCTGTCCCTTGGGGGGCTTAGCGCCGAATAGGGTGCGGCCGGTGTAAATCAGATCCTTGCGCTTGTCGTACATTTCTTTGTCGATCAGAAAGTACTCCTGCTCAGGGCCGACGGAGGTACGAACGCACTTGACATCCTCGTTGCCAAAGAGCTTCAGAATCCGCATCGCCTGACGGTTCAGCGCTTCCATGGAGCGCAGCAGGGGCGTCTTCTTATCCAGCGCCTCGCCGCCATAGGAGCAGAAAGCTGTAGGAATGCAAAGCGTCTTGCCCTTGATGAATGCATAGGAAGTGGGGTCCCAGGCTGTGTAGCCTCTCGCCTCGAAGGTTGCCCGCAGGCCGCCGGAAGGGAAGCTGGAAGCGTCAGGCTCTCCCTTAATCAGTTCCTTGCCGGAGAAATCCATGATTACGCCGCCGTCGGGTGCGGGGGAGATGAAGCTGTCATGCTTTTCGGCAGTAATGCCGGTCAAAGGCTGGAACCAATGGGTATAGTGGGTAGCACCATGGGCGACAGCCCAGTCCTTCATGGCAGCGGCAACAGCATTTGCCACACCCGCATCCAGCTTCGCGCCATGATCGATGGTTTTGCGAAGAGACTGATAAACATCAGAGCTCAAATTTGCCTTCATTACGCGGTCGTCAAACACCAGACAACCAAAATAATCGGATATAGAAGTACCCATAATTTACACCCCTTCATAAAGTAAGCACAGGAATAAAAAAAGACAAGGACGCCTATGAGCTTCCGCTCCAAGACATCCTTGCCTTACGCGGGACATTCTACAACAGAATCTCCGCTTTGTCAACACCCTGCACAAAAAAAGTTTTTTCTCTTTGGGTAGATTGACAAGAATCAGGATATGGAATATAATGCTATTTGTAAGTAAAGACATCCATACAGGGCAGTTTTACTCACGAATGGGCGTCTTTTGACATTTTTCACACAAGAATTGCCTCTTTTGAAAGGTATTTCAAAAATGTTGTAGAAATCCGTTACTGTATCTGCTATAATTGCCGTATTCGGTATATTTAAGTCGTGAAAGCAGCACTGACTTTTTGATTCGAAAGCATCAAACTTATAGAAAGCAGGTAGGCGTATGAAATACACCCCGCAGGAAGTCATTCAGTTTATTCAGGAGGAAGACGTTAAGTTTATTCGCCTTGCCTTCTGCGATGTGCTGGGACGGCATAAGAATATTTCGATTATGCCCCATGAGTTGGAGCGTGCGTTTGAATACGGAATTGCCATCGATGCTTCTGCTATTGAGGGCTTTGGCGATGAGGTGCACTCTGATCTGTTTCTTCACCCGGACCCTGCTACCATTGCGGTACTGCCCTGGCGGCCGGAGCACGGCAGAGTTGTCAGGATGTTTTGCACGATTACCGACCAGAGCGGCAAGGTTTTCATTCACGACACCAGAAGCATTCTGAAGCGGGCGGTTGCGGACGCTGCTGCTGACGGCTATACCTTCTCTTTCGGTTCGGAACTGGAATTCTACTTGTTTAAGCTTGATGACAACGGAGAACCAACGCATATTCCCTACGATCAGGCAACCTATATGGATGTTTCCCCCGATGACAAATGTGAGAACGTTCGCCGTGAGATCTGCCTGACGCTGGAACGCATGGGAATTCAGCCCGAGTCTTCCCACCATGAGCAGGGCCCCGGGCAGAACGAGATTGATTTCCGTTACTCGGATGCTCTGACCGCGGCGGACGATGCACTTACTTTCTGCACTGTCGTGAAGACAATCGCCGCCAGTAATGGATTGTATGCGGATTTTTCACCAAAACCCATCGCGGACCAGCCAGGCAGCGGCTTTCACATTAATATGTCCGTCCGCGGAAGCAACGCCAGCCAGATGCAGCATATGATGGGCGGCGTTCTTCGTCATGTTGCGGATATGACCCGCTTCTTAAATCCCACAGTAGAGTCTTACAATCGTCTCGGAGTCTTTAAGGCGCCGAAATATATCTCCTGGTCCAATAACAATCGGTCCATGCTGATTCGGGTTCCGGCAGCATCCGGAGAATACCGCAGAATGGAACTGCGTTCTCCGGATTGCACCGCAAATCCCTATATCGCGTTTGCGCTGCTGGTTTGGGCGGGCCTGGACGGCCTGAAAAACGAGATTGTACTGCCGGAAAAAGCGAATGTGAATCTGTATACGGCTGAACCAAAAGACGTATGGGGCATGGAGACGCTCCCGCTTTCGCTGGGCGCAGCCAGTAAGTGTGCGGAAAACAGTGATTTTATACGGAAACATCTGCCGGAATCGCTGATTGATTTCTACTGTAAGCGCTAAATCCGGACAATTCTGAGAAGGGAGGGAGTCATTTTGGTTTTCAGTTCAGAAACATACAGTGTGCTGGTGGTTTCCAGTCAGCATAGGTTCAACGATGCCATGACTCCCATGCTTCCCCCTTCGGAGTATTACCCTGTGTGTTTTTCTTCCAATGTGGCGGCGGCACGGAGGGAATTGCTGTCAAGGAATTACGATTTCGTCATCATAAACGCACCGCTTCCGGATGAATCGGGAACAAGATTTGCAATTGATGCCAGCAATCGGTCAGACACGGTCGTTTTGCTGTTGTTGCGCGCGGAGAACTATGAAGATGTAAATGAGCGGGTGACTGCTCACGGTGTTTTCACGCTTCAGGTTCCGTTTCCCGCCAGCACCATGCGTCAGTGCCTGAAATGGATGATTTCCGCCCGGGAGCGTCTTCGTAAGATGGAAACGATCAATTTATCCGTTGAGGAGAAAATGGAAGAGATCCGCCTTGTGAACAGGGCAAAGTGGATTTTGATAGAGCAGCTGAAAATGAATGAGGCGGATGCCCATCGTCATATCGAAAAGCAGGCGATGAACCGCTGCACCACTAAGAAGGAAATTGCGCTGAGCATCATTAAAACATATACATAACCACTCTGAAATACCGTTTTTGAAAAAAACAGTTGTATTATTTTGGATTTGTGGTAGAATAACTGAAAGAATGTCGTGCCGAAAGGCAGGACGATCATCTAGGAGGTATCCCTATGGCAGAGGCAAAGCAGTACATTACGCACGCACAGAATGGCGGTAATGTTATGATTTCAGAGGATGTTGTCAGCACCATCGTCGAAAACACGCTCACCGAGGTGGATGGCGTGGTCAAGGGCGGCGCTGAGGTCGTTGGTAAGAAGAGCTGGGGAAAGGGCGTACGGATCCATATTGCGGAGGATAATACGCTGACAATCGGCTGCAATATTATTGTCCGCTACGGAGAGAGTGTGATTCAGGTTGCGAGGACTGTTCAGGATGCAATCACCAGCGCGGTGGAGTCTGTAACTGGTGTTACCGTGCAGGATGTGGATGTAAACGTCTGCGGCATCATCCGCAAGTAAAGGGAACGATTATGACGAGAGGGAATGCCAGAGAACTCGCAGTACATCTGATATACGGGCGTGCGTTCACCGGTGAGGAGCCGGAACAGGTGATTTCAACCCGCCTTGAGAAGGAATACTACGCGCAGCTCGGGAAAGAGAATGAGGTGTATTCCGAGCGCCCCAGCCGCGCCCAGCTGCGCTACATTGACAGCGTCGTGACCGGGGTTGCCAATCGGGAGGAAGAACTGGACGAACAGATCCAGAAATACGCCATTGGGTGGGATATCAGCCGGATTTCCAAGCTGGCCCGCTGCATTTTGCGTCTTGCCATCTATGAGATTGAGTATGTGGATGACGTTCCTGCCGGGGTTGCCATTTCTGAAGCGGTCCGCATTGCCAAGAAGTACAATGACGATGATACGGGTGCTTTCGTGAATGGAATTCTGGGCAGTTTTGTCAGGAGCCTGGCGCCTGTGGAAGAGGCAAAACGATGAACGGCGTAATTGGCATTGATACCAGTAATTATACCACTTCCATCGCCTTTTTTGATGGTATCGGAGGGGAGAACTGTTCGAAGCTTCTTCCTGTGAAGCAGGGAGAATTGGGCTTACGGCAGTCTGACGCCGTTTTTGCGCACATAAAGAGCCTGCCGGAGCTATCCGGCAGGCTGTTTTCCCATATTCAGCCGACAACAATTACCGCTGTAGGTGTCAGTACCCGGCCCAGAGCGGTAGAGGGGAGCTATATGCCCTGCTTTCTGGTAGGGTACTCCCATGCGAAGCTTCTGGCGGATATGCTGAGTGTGCCTTTGGTCGAAGTGTCCCATCAGCAGGGCCATGTCGCGGCGTCATTGTGGAGTGCGGGTCACATGGAGCTGCTTTTGCATCCTCATCTTGCATGGCATTTGTCCGGCGGTACTACGGAGCTCCTTCTGGTCGAACCGGAGGGAGAAAATGTGGCCTGCACAAAAATTGGCGGCACATCGGATATTTCCGCGGGCCAGCTGATTGACCGCACAGGTCAAATGCTGAAACTTCCGTTTCCTTCGGGAAAGCACTTGGATGCGCTCAGCCGTGAGGCTGCAAAAAAGGATTTTTTCAAAGTAAAATGCGCCGATATGACGTTTTCCCTTTCCGGCGTTCAGAATAAGGTTCAGCAGTACCATGCGCAAAATGGTGCTCCTGCGGAGACTGCGGCCTATGCGCTGCGATGCGTGGCGTGTGCGGTCTTTCAGGCAACGCAGCAGGCGCTTACCCGGTACCCGGGCCTGCCGGTGGTTTTTTCGGGCGGCGTTGCCTCTAATTCCATGCTGCGGCAAGTGCTCGCTCCATTGAATCCGATTTTTGCCCAGCCTCAGTATTCTACCGATAACGCAATGGGAGTCGCCGTTCTGACTTACCGTGCCACGGAGGTGTAAGCTTGGCTCAAAATGTGCTGTCCATTTCTCAGTTAAATGAATATATCCGTGGAAGGATGGATGCGGATCCGCTGCTGGCACAGGTTGCCGTCCGTGGCGAGATCAGTAATTATAAGATGTATCCTTCGGGACACCACTATTTTACGCTTAAGGATGAGAGCAGCGCGTTGAAATGCGTTTTGTTTAAGGGAAATGCATTTAAGCTTCGCTTCCGCCCGGAAAACGGCATGAAAGTGATCGCGATGGGCAAGGTTTCCGTCTATCCCAGGGACGGTGCTTATCAGCTGTACTGTACAGCCTTGACCGTGGATGGCGTGGGCGACCTATACGCGGCGTTTGAGCAGTTGAAAAAGAAACTCGCTGCCCAGGGGCTGTTCGACCCATCGCACAAACAGCCGCTGCCGAAGTATCCCGGAACCATTGGAATCATTACCAGCTCTGCCGGTGCGGCGGTTCATGATATGCTGCGTATTCTGAGAAAACGCTACCCCTTGAGCCATGTCCGGCTGTTACCCGTCCGGGTGCAGGGAGCGGAAGCTCCGGGGGAAATTGCGGCAGCCATCGATTACGCGAATCGCTATCGTCTGGCCGATCTTTTGATCGTTGGCAGGGGAGGCGGCTCCATTGAGGACTTGTGGGCGTTCAATGATGAGAAGGTTGCCTACGCAATCTATCATTCGGAGATTCCGGTCATTTCCGCAGTAGGCCATGAGCCTGACGTTACCATTTCGGACTACGTTGCGGATCTGCGGGCGGCGACACCCTCCAATGCGGCGGAACTTGCCGTACCGGATCAGGATGCGCTGCGGCAGAATCTGGATGCAATGTCGAACGCCATGGTTTCCAGCCTGAGCCGTCAGGTAAAGTCGGCACGGCAGCATTTGCAGATTCTATCCGCTTCACAGGTTTTGCAGAGTCCCACCGGCTATCTGGAGCAAAGACGCCAGTGCGTTGAACTTCTAAAGAACAGGCTGCTGGCGGCGCAGAATCAGAATCTGACCAGAAGCAGGCAGCGGTATATTGCTGTAACGGCAAAGCTGGACGCAATGAGTCCGCTGAAGGTCTTAACCCGCGGTTATTCCATGGCCCAGACGGAAAGGGGAGAAGTGGTGCGTTCCGTCAGTCAGATTTCCATTGGTGAACGAATCCGCATCAGATTGAGTGACGGTTCCCTTTCGGCAACCGTCATGAATAAGGAGGAAGGCAAATGAACCAGGAGAATCAAACCTTTGAAGCGTCCATGACGCGGCTGGAACAGATTGTACGGACTATGGAACGAGGAGACGTGCCGCTGGAGGAATCGCTGAAGCTATTTCAGGAAGGAACCGAACTTGTCAGAAATTGCCAGAAGCTGCTGGATGATGCGCAGTTACAGATAAAAAAGATTATGACAGCGCCGGATGGAAGCCCTGTGGAGGAGGATTTTCAGGATGAACCTTGAACAGCAAAGCCGCGAATATCGGGAATATTTGGAAACCTATCTGCAAGAGCACTATCAGAAATTGTCCGGCGAGCCGCAAAAGCTGCTGTTTGAAGCAATGCAGTATAGTCTCATGGCAGGCGGAAAGCGGCTGCGACCAATTATGACGTTCGAATTTTGCCGTATGTGCGGCAGGGATTGGAAGGAAGCCGCTCCCTTTGCGGCAGCGATTGAAATGATCCATACATACAGCTTGATCCACGATGATCTGCCCTGCATGGACAATGACGACTACCGTCGCGGACGCCTGACAAATCACAAGGTCTATGGAGAGGGTATGGCAGTTCTGGCGGGTGACGCGCTGCTGACGGACGCTTTCGGAATCGCCGCCTCCGCAGAACTCCCAAACCCCGGCGACATGGCAACTGCAATTGGCGTTTTGTCGGAATGCGCCGGTTCAATGGGAATGGTCGGCGGGCAGGTGCTGGATATTATGAGCGCCGAGCGGGAGCTGACCGAGCAGGAGGTTTTGGATATTCAGAACCGGAAAACAGGATGCCTGATTTCCGCAGCCTGTGCCCTTGGCGTGGTTGCGGGCGGAGGAAGCGAGGAGAAGTACAATGCAGCGTGCCAATTTGCCGCCGGATTGGGTCTGGCATTTCAGATTCGAGATGACATGCTGGATGTGATTGGAACACAGACGGAGCTTGGAAAAGCTACAGGAGTGGATTCTGATAAAAATACATTTGTCAAACTTTTTGGGCTTAATAAATGTGAAGAATTGGTTGTATCCTACACAAACTATGCAATAGACGCACTAAATACTTTTGAGGATACATCCTTCCTGAATGCGCTTGCAAAGAGCTTAACAGAGCGTAGAACATGATATGCGCACCGATCAGCTCATCAGTGTTTTACTTGAAAACCGGGATGAAACCTACAGGCAGATGCAGATTCGTCTGATTCCTAATCTCTGCCCGGATAGGATAATTGGTGTACGCACACCTGCCTTGCGAAAAATCGCCAGAGAACTGGAAGATAAGGACGCTTTCCTGAGCAGCCTTCCGCATCGTTCTTTTGAAGAAAACCAAATACATTCTTTTCTACTGGAGCGAGAGAAGAATTTTTCCATTACAGTCATGGAAGTCGAGAGATTTCTGCCTTATGTAGATAATTGGGCAACCTGCGACCAGCTCAGGCCGCGGTGCTTTCAGAAGCACCGTCGTGAACTGCTGCCCTATCTACAGACATGGATTCTTTCACAGAAACCATACACCGTTCGTTTTGGCATTGAAATGCTGATGGTGCATTTTCTGGATAAAGATTTTGAGAAAGCCTATTTGGAACTGACCGCGTCCGTACATTCTGAAGAGTACTATGTCAAAATGATGATTGCCTGGTTTTTTGCGACGGCGCTGGCAAAGCAGTATGAGGCGGCTCTGCCCTATATCTCCGGTTACAAGCTGGATAAATGGGTTCACAACAAGTCGATTCAGAAGGCGATTGAAAGCAATCGTATATTACCTGAGCATAAGCAGGAATTGGTGCTGTACCGATTAAAATAAGAACAGTCTGGAACGAGGACGTTTTCCCGTTCCAGACTGTTTCTTTATACCTGTTCAGCGATTTCCTGAATCAGTCGTTCTGTTTCATTCCAACCGATACAGGGATCGGTAATGGATTTCCCATAGATTCCTTCGCCGATTTTCTGACATCCGTTTTCCAGATAGGACTCAATCATAAAGCCCTTTACCATAGAGCGGATTTGTGCACTGTGACGGCAGCTATACAGGACGTCCTTGCAAATTCTTGGCTGCTGCTCGTACTTTTTCGCGGAATTGGAATGGTTTACGTCCACAATCAGCGCCATATTCTTCAGCCCCTTTGCACTGTATGCCTGATACAGGTGCTCGAGATCTTCATAATGGTAATTGGGATGGGCTTCGCCGTGCTTATTCACATAGCCCCGCAGAATCGCGTGGGCAAGAGAATTCCCGGTGGTGTCCACTTCCCATCCCCGATAGATAAAGGTATGGGGACTTTGCGCAGCCAATATGGAGTTAAGCATGACCGAGATATCACCGCTGGTAGGGTTCTTCATTCCCACCGGAACAGCAATGCCGCTGGATGTCAGCCGGTGCTCCTGATTCTCCACGCTTCTTGCGCCGACCGCAACATACGACAGTAGATCGGATAGATACCGGTAGTTATCCGGGTAGAGCATTTCATCCGCAGTGGACAGACCGGTATTTGCCAGAACATTGGTGTGAAGCCGTCGAATGGCAATCACGCCCTGCAGCATATCGGGTTTTTGCTCCGGGTCCGGCTGGTGCAGCAGGCCCTTATAACCGGCGCCGGTGGTGCGGGGCTTGTTTGTGTACACTCGGGGAATCAATATAAGCTTTTCAGAAACAACCTCCTGAAGCCGAGCCAGACGCTGACAATAGTCAAGAACCGCATCCTCGCGGTCCGCAGAGCAGGGGCCGACAATCAGTACCATTTTATCACTTTTCCCGGTAAACACATCCGCTATTTGAATGTCTCGAGCTTCTTTGATACGCGATAACTCCGCTGTCAGAGGATACTGTTCCTTAATTTCCTTGGGCACCGGAAGCTTTCGCTTGAATTCCATATTTTTCATACTATTCTTTCCCCTTTTTATATTTTATTCCTTTCCTGAGCGCGTCTTGCGCACAATAATCGCCAAACAGAGCAGCAATCCGAGAGAAAGAATGGCGATGACCAACGGGAGCACCGGGAATGGGGCGGACTGAACTTGAGCTGCAGAGCCTTTTGCTTCTGTTTCCATAACGGCTGTCTCCTCCGGGAACGTTTCCACAGTTTCCTCAGTGGTTACCGGCTCATGACTGGCCTGAGCATTCATGATCCTGCCGAAGCCGTTGACCGTTCCGTAGTCAATTCCAAATTCGGAGTATTTTTCCAACAGGGGGGAGTTGGATGCTGCAACGGTTTTTTCCTCAAACGCCAGTACATAATTGGCAAGAACCATGTAATCCTCCATCACATAATCCATAACAGTTACAGAGGAAGAAAACATATTAAATCCATCGCCTGAATCCTGTAAAATGTAACGATATCCCGCAAGACGATAGCTTGCCTTTCAATCCAGCGCTTTCCAGCTATTCGACGCCTTGTCGTAAACCGCAACGTCATGGACGCGGTACCACCGGTAGGACCGCCAATCCACATACCATTACCGTCCTTTTGCGTGATGTCGGGCCACTGCGCGTGCGCGTCGTTTGTGTACAGAATTACAATTTCATTGGATTTCTCTCCGTCCGCGGCAGATACAGGGAGACAAAATGAAAAGGCCAGCAGCACGGAGCAAATGAATGATAAGAATTTCCGCATGGCGATTATTCTTCTTTTTCGATGCTAGTATTCTACAACATTTTGTCGAAAAAAGGAAGTGCTGTAAAGAAGAAATTGATGACAGGCGACGATTCCCATATGGACAATGTCAGGGTTTTGTGTTATTCTATCCATGACCAATCGATAAGGAAATGGTGTTTACAATGAGAAAGACAATGATTCTGCGCCTGACTGCGATCGTAACAGCAGTGGTGATTGCCAGTTGCTGTCTGTCTGGCTGTGGGAAGAAGGATAGAATCACTTCACAGACAGAGGAAACGACATTTGGAATTGACGTTGCCCGCTATCAGGGCACTATTGATTGGAAAAAGGTTGCTCAGTCTGGCATTGACTTCGCAATTATCCGAGTGGGTTATCGCGGAAAGACGGACGGTGTCATTAAAGAAGACCCTAATGGACGCTATAATCTTCAGGAGGCATCCAAGGCCGGAATTAAAATCGGAGCGTATTTTTTCTCCACAGCTGTTTCGGAAGAAGAAGCAAAAGAGGAAGCGGCGTGGATGGGGGAAATCCTGGCAAAATACCCAATTACGTACCCGGTAGTGTATGACTGTGAAGGCTTTCACGAGACGTCCAGCAGACAGTATGAAATGAGCAAGCAAGAGAGAACGGATGTGGCGCTTGCGTTTCTTGCTGCCATTGAACGGCTGGGCTATGAAGGAATGTTTTACGCTTCCAAGGGGGACATGGAGTTCGATAATCATTGGGAGACATCCCGAATTGAAGAAAAATATAAAATTTGGGTCGCCCAGTATCCGGCAGAGCCGGATCCAACGACAGAGAAATCCAGTTATGCGCAGAAACACCATATGTGGCAGTATTCAACAACCGGGACGGTACCCGGCATTTCTATCCCTGTGGATATGAATGTGGCATATTTTGGGTATGACGGAATTGAGCCGGCAAAAGATAAGACGCCCCCGCAGGAAGCGGAGGCGGATATTGAAGCCATGATGGATTTTACCCCTGTATCCGAAGAGGTAACCGCAAAAAATGAGACCAATCTTCGCAGCATCCCCAGTCAAGGGGAGGATAGCCAGGTTCTGCGCACGTTACAAAACGGAGAAGTCGCTCAGCGGATTGCGATCAGCAGCAGCGGCTGGTCGAAGGTTGTGTTTGAGGACAATATCTACTATGCCGTTTCCAGCTATTTAACAACAGATTTGAGTGCCAAGCCAGTAGAGACTGAAGAAAACGATGGTATCCAGACACAGTTTTCACCTGTCAATGAAAGTGTGACCGCGAAAAAACTGGTCAATTTGCGGAAACTTCCCAGCGTTGAGCATGAGGATGCCGTGGTGATCGCCCAACTTAAGAAGGGCGACGTTGCTACACGTGTGGGGATCAGTGATAATGGATGGTCAAAACTGAATTATCAGGGGGAGACCTGCTATGCGGTTTCCAGCTATCTGGAGCTTGTGAATGGTAACGATAAGGCGCCTGCGAATTCCGATGTGAGTAATAGTACAGCTGCGACAACTGCGCCGGACGATGTTATTCAAACACAGTTCGAGCCGATTCAGGATCGGGTTACTGCAAAGGTTGAGGTGAATCTGCGCTCCTTACCGAGCGTAGAAGACCCAAGGTGTGTCGTTATCGCAACGCTGAAAAATGGCGAGGTCGTCACGCGAACCGGAATTAATCGGGATGTGGGCTGGTCAAGAGTGGAATACCAAGGGCAGACCCTATACTGCGTCAGCAATTATCTGACCGCTGCGGAATAGGGGAGAGTCCTGTACTTGAGATCAGAAAGGGAACGATTCGTGTGCCGAGCCACGTACCGATTTGATAGAATTTGCCAGGCAGTCCATGGACCAGGAGGAATGGCGGTACTCCCGGTAAACCGCTTCAGCACAATCTGCCAGACTGTGGCTATGTATGGCTCTATCCGCCACGTGTTGAGAAAAGATGTCGGATGATAATTTTCGTGTTGACAAATATAAGAACCTGTGTTACAATGTCCGAGTCGTTGAGAGATAACGACGCAACATGGGCGAGTGGTGGAATTGGTAGACTCGCTAGATTCAGGTTCTAGTGTTCACTGCGGACGTGCGGGTTCAAGTCCCGCCTCGCCCACCAAAGGAAGCAGGAAGGTATGCGTTAGCGTATCTTCCTGCTTTTTTCTGTATACCGAAAGGGAGGAGGAAGATACTCAGATGGCGTGTTGCAGTATTTTGCAACACGCCGTATTTTCATATTATTTCTCAATAAAATGGTTAATACCATTTTATCCTGCGCTTTGTGCGCAGGCCGCCAGTGGCGGCGAGAAATGTATGGACTACGTTTTTTAGCGGCGATGCCGCCGACCGCTTGACAGCGGTCTCATAAAACGGTATTTAACCGTTTTATGAAAAACTAGTATCAGCCATATTGTTCTACAAGGTATCGCATCGCTTCCCGGTAGCCCTGAAAACCGTGACCCTTGATGGTCTTGCAGCACGCCATCCCAACATAGGATTTCTGCCGGAAGGGTTCCCGGGCGTCCACATCGGAAATGTGCACCTCTACAGCAGGGATGGACACTGCCTTCAGCGCGTCCAGAATTGCCACGGAGGTGTGGGTATAGGCGGCGGGATTGATAACGATTCCGTCAATTTTTCCGTAGGCCCATTGAATTTTGTCGACTATATCCCCCTCATGGTTGGACTGATACTGTTCGACTTCTACGCCCAGCTCCTTTGCGGCGTCCTCCAGCAGGGTAAGAAGATCGGCAAAGGTGTTTTTTCCGTAGATTCCCGGCTCCCGGATGCCCAGCATATTCAGATTCGGGCCGTTGATTACCAGAATTTTCATGACAAACCCTCCAGCTGTGACAAGATTTCGTCAGCTGTCTGTTCCGGACTCCCGGTGTTTTCCACCCGGATATCGGCGAATGCCTCATACATGGGCTTCCGAACCGTGTACATTTCCTCCAGACAGCTGGTCTGAGACAAAGGCCGCCCCTCCGTTGGCAGCAGGGACAGGCACCGCTTCAGCCAGACAATGTTCCCATTCTGATGAAGGGCAGGGTAGTTGTGCATCCGGGTGACACAGCCGCCGCCGGTGGCAATCACCAAACCGGATTGCTTGCCGCAATTGTCCAGAACTTCCGTCTCCCATTTGCGGAAAACCTCTTCTCCGTCCTGGGCAAAAATTTCGGGAATGGATTTTCCTGCCATTTGGATGATTTCGTCATCAGCGTCCACGAAGGACCGTCCCAGTTTCTCTGCCAGCAGCGAACCAACGGTGCTTTTTCCGCAGCCGGGCATCCCAATAAGGACGATATTTTTCATCTGACAGGACAAAATGTGATGAATTTTTCCAATGCAGCTGTCCGGCAGCTTCTTTTCTGTAAAATATTCCGAGGCTTCCTTTGCCTGGGCGACCAGCATCCACAGGCCGTTTTCGTGAGGAATGCCCAAAGCTTCGGCATCCAGCAGCAATTTGGTTTTTGCGGGGTTGTAGATTACATCCAACACGCCCTCCAATTTGGGGAAGCGGTTCAGGTCGATGGGAGAGACGCCGGTGTTGGGATACATACCTACGGGTGTTGCGTTGACGATCACGGACGCGTCGGCGTGAAGGTGCAGATTGTCGTAATTATTTTCTCCGGAACGGGAAATCACAACAGGAATGGCTCCCAAATCCTTCAGCGCCGTCACGACCATATTGGAGGTGCCGCCGCTGCCCAGAACCAGAACCTTTTTCTCATCCACAACGATGCCGCTGTGCCTTACCAGCGAGACAAAGCCAAAATAGTCGGAGTTGTGCCCATAGAGCGTGCCATCCGCTCTGCGCACAATGGTATTTACAGAACCGATTTTCCGGGCGGCAGGGGATAGTTCATCCAGATAGGGAATCACATCTTTTTTGTAGGGAATGGTTACATTGATGCATGCAAAATCTCCATCCTTGAGAAAGGAAGCCAGCTGTTCCGGCTCTTTTTCAAAAAGCGTATAGGAATAATCGCCCAGCATCCCGTGAATCTGGGGGGAGTAGCTGTGTCCCAGCTTCCGCCCCAATAAGCCGCATTTCATCAAATCACCTCGGTATAGCTGCCCAGATACTTGAACTCCTCGCACAATTCATCCAGCTCGCACATGAGCTGTATATATTCCTCGGAATAAATGGAGGTGTCCAGATCGAAATAGAACATGAATTCAAATTCCCGGTCGGGAATGGGCCGGGATTCCAGCTTAGTTACATTGATGCCCAGCGTGTAAAGACGGGCCAGCACCTTATACAGAGCGCCGGGCTTGTGGGGCAGGACCATCATGATGCTGGTTTTGTCGGAACCGGGGTAGATCTCCAGATTCTTGCTGATGCAGATGAACCGGGTGCGGTTGTTTCCCTTGTCCTGCACGGAGGCTGCAAGGCAGCTCAGCCCGTACAGCTCCGCACAGGAGCGGCTGGACAGGGCGGCAACGTCCTTCTGACCGTTTTTTGTCACCATTTCTGCCGCCACTGCGGTGTTTTCCACGGCGACCACGTCCACCCCCGGCAGACCGCGAAGGAAGTCGCTGCATTGATTGATGGCCTGTTCGTGGGAATAGATGGTCTTGATGTCGGAAAGGGAAGCGCCGGGATTTGCCAGCAGATTGTGGTCCACCTTCAGCCGGAAAGTGCGGACGATGGAGAAATTGTGCCGGATCATCAGGTCGTAAACCTTGGTGACGGAGCCTGCTGTGGAATTTTCAATGGGCAGAACGCCGTATTGGCACATACCCTGCTCAATGGCGTTGAAGACCCCCTCAAAGTTTTTGAAGTACATAATGAAGGGGCTTTTGAAGATTTTCTCACAGGCAATCTGGGAGTAGGCTCCCTCCACGCCCTGACAGGCTACAGTAGGCGCCTGTGGGAATAGCTTTGGCGTCTCCTCAATGGCTTTGAAAATGGACTGGTACAGCGGACTGATTTCACCGTTGCGCTTGCTCTGGTAGCTGCGGCTCAGCTCAAAGAGCATGGAGTACAGCACCCGGGTGTAGTTCTCCATCTCCGGGCCGGCAAGCTCCGCAACCTTTTGCAGAATGGCCCGTTCCCGGGCGGGAGCAAAAATCGGCAGATTGTTGGCTTTTTTGTAGTCGGCAACCTGTGCGGACAGGCCCATCCGCCGGCAGAACAGCCCCACCAGCTCCTGATCGATTTCATCAATTTGCTGACGAATTTCTGACAAATCCATGGCTTTACTTCCTCCTGTCTGTCTGCGTATTCCCCAGAATCAGGTCAAACATGGCGATAGCCGCAGCCGCCTCAATCACGGGAACCGCTCTGGGAACAATGCAGGGATCGTGACGGCCTTTTACCACCAGCTCCTGCACCGCTCCCTTGCTCAGAGAAACGCTCTGCTGGGGCCGGGAAATGGACGGCGTGGGCTTGATGGCGGCCCGGAAAATAACCGGCATCCCATTGGTAATGCCGCCCAGAATACCGCCCGCGTTGTTGGTCAGCGTGCGAATCTCCCCATCGGCAATGGTAAAGGCGTCGTTGCACTGGCTGCCGCGCAAATTGGCGGCCTCACGGCCCGCGCCAAATTCTACGGATTTCACGGCAGGTATGCCGTAGACGATCTGTGCGATCCGGCTCTCCACACCGCCGAACATGGGCTCTCCCAATCCGGCAGGCACCCCGGTGATATAGCACTCGATGATGCCGCCCACACTGTCACTATCCGACCTTGCCTCGGCAATTTTCTCCCGCATCCGCGCCCCGGCGTCAGGGGAGAAGACGGGAAAATCGTTTCCAATCAAATCCAGTTGGGGATTCAGGGGATTCACTGCAAAGTCATCCGCAACTCCGGCAATGGCTGCAATCCGCGCGGCAACGCGAATGCCCCGTTCCGCCAGCCACTGTTTACACAGTCCTCCCGCGATGCATAGGGGCGCTGTCAGCCGCCCGGAGAAATGTCCGCCGCCTGCCGCGTCCTGAAAGCCGCCATACTTGACCTGAGCGGTGTAGTCCGCGTGTCCCGGGCGGGGGCAGTCGCGCAGGTTGGCATAGTCGCCGGAGCGGGTGTTTGTGTTGTGAATGACGGCGGCAATGGGCGCGCCGCAGGTAAAGCCATCCAGAATCCCCGCCAGAAATTCCGGGCGATCCTCTTCCTTCCGGGGGGTAGACCAGCAATTCTGCCCCGGCGCACGGCGATTCAGAAAGGCCTGCAATTCGTCAAAATCCACGGGAAGCCCTGCCGGTATGCCATCCAGCGTCATGCCGACGGCGGCTCCGTGGGACTGCCCGAAGATGGTCAGTTTCAAATTTTCACCGTAGGTGCTGCTCATAATTTCCTCCTAACCGGCGGTATTCCTCAAAAAATTTGGGATACGATTTTTTGACACAATCCGCGCCGAGAATCGTCACTGGCTCCTTACAAACGGTGGCGGCTATGGCGGCGGACATGGCGATGCGGTGGTCGTTGACACTGTCCACCGTTCCGCCGGTCAGTCCAGTGCCGAAAACGTGAAGCGTATTCTCGTCCGCTTCCGCCCTGCCGCCCAGAGCCGTAATCATGGCGATAACAGAAGCTACCCGGTCGGATTCCTTCAACCGCAGCCGACGGATGTTCGTAAATTCCGCGCCGTTTTTGCAGGCCGCCACCACGGACAGAATCGGTACCAGATCCGGAATATCTCCGGCGTCAACCATTTGCGTATCTTGCAGCAGCCTTGGCAGCAGTTCTGCTGCGGCCCGATCTCCCTGAGAAGAATCTGACTTCAGGCCTTGAATGTTCAGATCGCTTCCAAGCTCGTTTGCGGCAAGGAAGAACGCGCCGTTGCTCCAGTCTCCCTCAACGGTCAGGTTTCCCGGGGAATGGAACCGTACCGCGCCGGGATGCTCTGGGTCTGCGCCAAACAGAGAAAGGGCATCATTCGTCAGCTGAATATACGGTCTGGACTCAATCTTTCCGGTGATTTCCAGCTCGCTGGGGGCATCCAGCAGGGAAAGTGCCAGCAGCAGGCCGGTAATATACTGGCTGGAAACGCTGCCGTCAATGAAGTAGTTTCCCGGCCTTAACTTTCCAGTGCAGCGTATGGTATCGGCAGTAGGCCGGGAAAGGCTGCAGCCCATCCGCTCCATTTCCTCCCACATGGGAGACAGAGGCCGCTGCGGGAGCCTGCCCTCCATGCGAAAAGTAGTGTCGACACCCAGCGCGCCGGCAATCGGAAGGAGAAAGCGAAGGGTGGAACCACTGTCATGAACGTTGAGTTCCGCTTTTGGGGGAATTCTGCCTACAGGATTTACGGTATAACCAGTTTCGTTTTTTACAATATCTGCGCCCAGTGCGTTGAGACACCCGGCGGTAGCATCCATATCCCGGTTAGTTTCCGGGCATTCCAGAATGGTTGGCGCATCCGCAAAGGCAGCGCAGATGAGCAGCCGGTGCGCCTGCGACTTGGAGGGAATAACCGTGATATCTCCTCGTAAGTGCCGGGGTTGAAGGGTAATGTCCATATTTACAGACCTGCCTGAATAAAGGATTTCAGTTTGTCCACCGGGGTCGGTACGATGGAGCAATCGCCGATGGCATTGGGAAGAATCAACTTCACCAGATCACCGGAGCGCTTTTTATCGGACAAGGCGTAGGAGAGAATCTCATCGGCGGTGTAGTCCGTGTGGGTGGGCAGCCCGAACCGTTCCAGAAGGGCGAGAATCTGTTGTGTGTCGGCGCATCCGGAAGCACGGCTGACGATTGCCATGCCGATGGCAACGGATTTCCCGTGGGACAGGGTGAAATTGCTCTTAGCCTCCACGCCATGCCCGATGGTGTGGCCCAGATTCAGCTTCATCCGTGCTCCGGTGTCGAATTCGTCCTCCATGACCACATCCCGCTTTAATTCCACGCAGCGGGTAATGACGGCCTTCCGGTCAAAGTCCAACCCTTTTTCTTCCAAGTGGGCGAACAGCACGGGGTCGTACAGAATACCGTACTTGATGACTTCAGCGCAGCCGTCCCGGAAAATGTCGGTGGGCAGCGTGTTTAAGGTGTCGATATCACACAGCACCAGACTGGGCTGGCAGAAGGCGCCCGCCAGATTCTTGCCCGCAGGCAGATCGATGGCGGTTTTGCCGCCCACCGAGGAATCCACCGCTGCCAGCAGGGTAGTGGGGACCTGAACAAAGCGAATACCCCGCAGAAAGCTTGCTGCCGCGAACCCGGCAAGGTCGCCGGTAACGCCGCCGCCCAGAGCGACGATAATGTCGGAACGGGTCAGCCCGCTTTGTGCCAGAAAATTCAGAAGCTCCAGAAAAACAGAGCCGTTTTTGCTTTCCTCGCCAGCGGGAAAAACGAAATCCACCACAGAAAACCCGGCGTTTTCCAGACTTTCCGTCACTGTTTTCCCGTAGAGAGGAAAGACGGTAGTTTCGCTGACCACGCAGATTTTCGAGACCTTGCCCAGCTTTTTTACCTGTGCTCCCAGTTGAGACAGCAGACCGCTGCCAATGAGAATGTCATAGGTTTTGGATGCGCTGACGGTTACGGTATTCATCCGTCCACCTCTTCCTTTCGCTTCTTGCCCTCGTCCAGCAGCTGCACCAGAGCGTCCATGTCCTTATCCCGGATGGCCTGCTGGTATTGCTTCAAGCTCTCAATATAGTAATCCAGTTCAAACAGAACGTTGTCCCGGTTCTCCAGAAACAGCTCCGCCCACATTTGCGGATTCAGCCACGCGACCCGGGTCAGATCCTTATAACTGCCCGCCGAAAAGCCCTTGTGTTTCAGAGCAGTGGGGGATTTAATAAAGGCGTTGCTCAGAATGTGGGGCATCTGGGAGGTGAAGGCAATCATCTTGTCGTGTTCCTCCGCAGTGGTGACGGAAAAGAAGCCGAAATGGCAGGGCTTCAGGGCATCCTTGACCCGCTGGAGCAGGGCAATATCGTCAAACACCGGGGGCACCAGCACCATGGGCGCGCCGGCAAACAAATCAGCCCGGCTGTATTTGAAGCCGGAGAACTGAGAACCGGCCATAGGATGACCGCCCACAAAGGTAAAGCCGTACTGCTTTGCCACAGGGAAGCACCGGGTGCAGATTTCCCGCTTCACGCCGCAACAGTCCAGCACCAGTGTGTTTTTGGAAATCAGAGGGGCGTTCTTTTCCAGCCAGGAGGCGCTGCCGTCGGGGTAGATCGCCAGCAGAATCAGGTCGCACTTGGGAATGGTCTCTTCATTCAGCTTGCCATGCACCGCGCCTGCCAGCATGGCAAAGGACAGCATGGCCTCGTTTCTCTGAATTGCGTAAACGGTGTGCCCTTCCAGCGCATAGGCCCGGGCAAGGGAGCCGCCGATCAGGCCAAGACCCAGAATACCAACATTCATACCAGAACCTCACGAATCTTCCGCACCTTCCGGCTCAGCTCATCGAACTGGGGCGGGGTCAGGGACTGGGCGCCGTCGCACAGAGCGCAGGCAGGATTGTTGTGCACCTCCACCATGATGCCGTCGGCACCGGCGGCGGTTGCCGCATAGGCCATGGGGGCCACCAGATCAGCCTTGCCGGTGGCATGGCTGGGATCCACTACCACAGGCAGGTGGGTCAGATTGTGCAGCACAGCCACGGCGGACAGGTCCAGCGTGTTGCGAGTGGCGGTTTCAAAGGTACGGATGCCCCGCTCGCAGAGAATGACGTTTTCATTGCCCTCACTCATGATGTACTCCGCGCTCATGAGCAGCTCCTGAATGGTGTTGGCAAGACCCCGCTTCAGCAGAATAGGCTTTCTGGTCTTACCCAGCTCTTTCAGAAGGTCAAAATTCTGCATATTCCGCGCGCCCACCTGAATGACGTCCACATCCGCGAACAGATCCAGGGTGGAAATGTTCATCAGTTCCGTCACGATGGGAAGGCCGGTTGCTTCCTTGGCCTTCAGCAGCAGTCGGATACCCTCGCCCTTCATACCCTGGAAGGCGTAGGGGGAGGTGCGGGGCTTGAAGGCGCCGCCGCGAAGCATGGTCGCACCGGAGGCTTTCACCGCTTGGGCCACTTCAATGATCTGCTCCTCGGATTCCACAGAGCAGGGACCGGCGATCATGGCAAAGTAACCGCCGCCGATTCTGGCGCTGCCCGCCTCCACAATGGTGTCCTGAGGATGGAATTTCCGGTTTGCCTGTTTGAAGGGTTCAGAGACCCGCTTGACCGTCTCTACCATTTCCAGACTTTTCAGAAGGTCCATATCCACCCGGCTGGTATCGCCGATCAGACCCAGAACGGTGACTTCCGCGCCCTGAGAAATATGGACGTCCAGATTCATGGTTTTCAGCCAGCTAACAAGATGCTGGGTCTGCTCGGGGGTGGTGCCGGGTTTCAGAATCGCGATCATAATTTACACATCTCCTAAAAAATAAGCGCCGCACGGGCAATTCGTGCGGCGCTCAAATACTTGATTCAGCCTTGGGATTCTTTGCAGCACAAATCGCTATTACTTTTTCAGGCGGAAAAAGTAATAGTAGCGATAAAAGAAAGCGCTGACTGTACAATCCTTAACCATGGAAAGTACCTCCAAGTCCCTTAACTGCGGACATTATACCACGCTGCGCGGAATAATGCAAGAGAAAATTGTTGAGGATCCACAGATTTTGAAAGATGTTTTAATCGTGCCCGATTTATTGGACTGGAAGGATGCTATCCTTCCTCCAAAGGAGGCGCTGTAGAATGACGTATTTGGAAAAATTGAACCCCCAGCAGTGGGAGGCGGCGATGACGACCGAGGGCTGTGTCCGGGTGGTCGCCGGAGCCGGTTCCGATAAAACCAAAACCCTGACGGCGCGTTATCTGTATCTGGTAGAACTGTTGGGCATCTCCGCAGCCAACATTATTTGCGTGACCAACAAGGCGGCGGAGAATCCCACAGGGTATGCCATCCGGTTTTCGGTGCGGGCACCGTGATTGGCGTCCCCAGAGATCATGGGGGCGTTATTGTTCAGTTTGACACCATCGTGACGCCGATAACCTTTGCCCCCGGTGCAAAGCTGTGCTATGTATAGAAAATGAGCGGCATCCATAGCGGATGCCGCTTTTTCGTCAATTTCGAACCAGTTTCCAAACAATTTCAGCCAGAAAAGGCTGCGCCAAAAACATTACACCGAAGGTCACACCGAAAATAACTGCAAGCTCCTTTGTTTTCCAACTGGGCCGGATGGAAGGAAACAGCTTCAGGATAACCCTTCCGAGGCACCAGCCGAGCATCGCTCCCAAGGTGTTGGTCATCAGGTCATTGATATCTGTAGCCCGGGGGGTCATCAGCTGCAAAAGCTCAATGGACAGTGAGAAGGCAAAGCCAAACAGTGCAGTCCGCCAAAAAGAGCGGAACCACTTCCACAGCACCGGCAGAAAAAAGCCCAGCGGCGCAAACAGCAGCACATTGAGCAGGCTGTTCCGGTAGTCGGAAAACATATAGGCAAACGGGACCAGATTGATATTCCGAACAAAGCGGATATACAGCAGGCTGGGAAGTCCCACCACTGCGTCCACTGCCGCAAGGTACAGCGACAGCACCAGATAGCAGGCTGTCCGGCGGGAATTGCGGAAATAGTACCGATTCAGCACCCAGAATGCGGGAATCAGAATGACCGCGGCAATTCCCGCCTCCAGACACATGGCAAACACACGATACATGGCAGCCTCCGGGTTTAGAAAATGGGCTTCAGACACAGAATCGCCAGAACGCAGCAGCAGGCGTTCAGGGCAAAATGGGAATCGTTATGAATGTTGGATTCGGCCCGCTCATATTCCTTATGGTAGCTGGAAATGGCTTCCATAATGGTGTGTGCCGGGGGAATTTCCACCTGGGGATTTCGCTCCATGAACCGCAGAAAATGCTCCTGAAGGGCGTCCTCATATTCCTTATGCTGTTTCAGCTGCACAGGGAAGGTATCATTGTGGGCATAGGTAAAAGCGTCCGTGGTGTAGTGGATCAGTTTGCCCAGCGTGTAATAATCATACAGATTCAGTTTTTCCTTCCGCTCCAGCCGGGCTGCTATGGAGCGCATAAACCGGCGGGCGTTCTGATAATTATGTCCCCGCAGCCATTGACAGCGGATGGAGCCTTTCAGATATGTAGCCGGGTTTCGGTCCGGCTCGATGCAGCCAATCCGAAATGCGGTTTGACAGGCCTTCGGTATATCCGGCATGTAGTTTTCCAGCAGATACTGCGCAATGCGAAGGTGACTTTTTCCACGCATAGTATTACCTCTTGAATCTTAGGAACCTCTGAGTAAATCGTCTGCGGCTTTTGCAGCGGATCTTTTCCCCTATCCGTTCAGTTCCAAAAGCGGGAAATACATACAGTATTCCTCCGCTTTTGAGACTTTCTGCTATGGAAAAATCTCTCGCTGTCAGCTCTTGCCGATTTAATCAGAGCTTCCTTAGTCTGCCGCAATTATAGCATATTTATCGGATAAATTGTGAATATTTCAGAATTTCATAGGAATTCATAACTTTATTGCCACAAGGTATGGAGACTTTGTGCCAAATAACGAAGCCGCCCCGGATTTCGGGGCGGCTTGTAAAGCATATGAAAATTACTGGATGGTAAAGGGCAGCTTTGCCATTTCCATGCCGTCAACGATCAGGCTGAGCTCATAGCTTCCGGCGCTTTCAGGAACATTGGGGATCGTAAACTCGCCGCATCTGGCGTCTCCGCCAGCCCAGATATTCTTCCAGAATACCTTCTGGACGGCCACATAGTCCGGCAGTACATTGCCGTAGGCGTCCCGAATCACATAAAGAATCTCAACCTCTGTGCCGGGCAGATAGAAGCTCTTACTGTTGCGAACCGCGATGGAGATGCTCTCGCCTGAGACAAAGGTATCCGTATAATCGCTTGCATCCACATTTTCGCAGTACCACTTCGCTTGATTCGGCGTCCGCAGCAGCTTTGCCTCCACATTTTCAGCGGAGAACTCAAACTGATTGAAGGCAGCTGTTTCCGGGCAGGAATAGGTAAGCGAGCCGCTAAGCACGGTTGTTCCGTCCGCCGCCTGAAGCGTCATGGCATATTTTGCACCGGGAATCTTGGGGGCAATCAATGCCTGAGGCTGGTCGCACTTGACTACGCTCTTTCCACCGCCGTCTACGGTGTAGATCAGCAGCCAGCCGCCATCAGGTTTATTTCCGGTATAATCCCAATTGACTGTGAGACTCCGGGGCTGGGAATCATCCACAGACAGCCCGGAGACACGGATGGGATTGGCGGTAATGCTGGCCCGGGCAGGCTGGGTCATACCGGAGGCAACAACCTCGACAGTATAACTGGAAGCAGGATCGATGCCGATGAAGACGGCCTCGGAATCCGTTACAGTTTGCTTCTCATCATAGCCGCCCTCGCTGTAGCAGCGCACCGTCCAGCTGTCCACAAGGACATCGCCGGGGGTGTTCCAATGAACCGTGATTTCACCGTCGCTGGAGGAGGTGAGGGCCAGGTTGTCGGCAACGATCAGCCGGGTAGCTACGAATTGCAGGGACTTTTCTCCGCCCAGCGTCAGGCTGTCGCCGGCATCCAGAGTAAAGGTGTACGTTTTTCCCACGGTCAGGCCGGAGATGGAAACGGAGTGGCCTTCGAAGGTTTCCTCACGAGCTTCCTCATTTTCTGCGGCATAGTGGAGGATCCACTGTTCCGGTTCTTCGCCTTCCACCGCAAAATTCAGCACCACCGAGCCATCCTCGGTACCTGCCGCGGAGGTAAAGGAGAGAATATTGGTGGTAGCGTCTGTGGTGAAAATGTCGGAGGTTTTTCCCACCAGCTTATGGAAGCCGTCAATATCCAGCTGAATTGTGTACAGTGTGCTGGGCTGAAGATCAGTGAATACGGCGGTGCCGCCGCTGAGGGGCTGGCTCTGGCTGTTGCCGTAGTTATCAGAGCAGGTAACAGACAGCAGCGCTTCCTGCGCGTCCGTATCGACAATGACCGTCAGCTGATCCCGGGTGCCGTTAATCAGAATACGGTTGATAGCCTGTAAGTAAATATTCTGATAGTACCAGAATCCGGCAAGCCCGGCAAGGCACAGGGCCAGAAGGAAGGTCAATGCGGAAATCAGACGCTTGGTTCTGCGCTTATATTTGGGGTCGGCGTATTTTTTCTGACCTTTTTTCTTCTTTTTAGGGGCAGGCGCTCCTTCCTCTTCCATGACGGGGTCAACAGGAATGTCAGAGTCGTCAATATCCTCGGAATCTTCTTTTGCGAAAGCAAAGGGATCCGGCGGCTCCGGAACATCCGGCAGAACCACGCCCTCGGGGGCCTCATGCTGAATCAGATCCTCCGCTTTAGCAAGGATACCGGTGAAATCATCGTAAGGGCCTTCCGGCACCGGCATCTCTGATTCAGAGGAAGAGACATCTTCCTCTGGTTCTGCGGGCAGTTCTTCCGTCTGCGCCGGAGATTCTACCGATTCCGGGGACTCCGGCACTGGAGTCTGCGCAGTCACATCGTCATTTCCAGAAGCTGAGAAAATCTCCTGCGCCGGTTCTGCTTCCGGTGTTTCTTCCGGACTTTTGACTTCCTCTGTCTCCGGCGCTGAAACGGATTCAGCGGAAACCGTTTCAGTCTTGAATTCGGGTTCTGCGGCAGGTGCTGCCTCGGCTGGTTCCCCTATGGGAGCAGTCTCGGGTGCGGCAACCGCAACGGATTCCAGGGGTACGACATGAGTAATGGGTACGTCGTTCACCGCATTGCGCTGCATATAAGACGCCAGAGCCTTTCCCAATTCCGCCGGGTCGTCCCAGCGTTTGGCCGGATCCGGGTCGATGGCCTTCATGATGATTTCCGCCAGCTCATAATCCGCGTTTACCGGCGAGGGCAGGGCCTCGACCGGGGCTTTCTCCCGGAAGGGCAGCTGCCCGTCATTGTAGAGCTGGTACAGAATCAGGCCCACGGCATAGGTATCCGCCGTCAGATTCAGCGCCGCCATGGGATCAAACAACTCCGGGGGTGTGTAGGGGCTTTGATACTTTTTCGGAAGCGCCGTATAGCTCAGCGCATCCAGAGAAATGAAGCCGAGATCACCGATGCGGTATTGCTTTCTATCGGATACAAAGATATTTGACGGTTTCAGCGCCACATACAGAGAACCGGCTTTTCGGCAGGCAGTCAGTGCTGAGCACAGATCCAGGCCCAGATTCATGGCCTCCAGCTGGGTCACAGGGCTGCGGCGCAGATGCTTGTCCAGGGAACGTTTGTAGCTGCCCACCAGATAGACCTGATAGCCCAGCCGCTTGCGGGTAATGGGGGCCATTTGCCAGCCTTCATAGGACAGGAAACCTTCCTGCTGGGACAATTGCTTCAGCAATTCCGCTTCCTTCTGAACATCCTCACCGACCATACGGTAATACTCCATGGCATCGGCGGGGTCTTTATAGGCACCTGCCAGCAGCAGAGCATCCATCTGAGTCTGCGTTGCCGGTATGGTGATGATTTTTACGATGTACTTTTTGTCTGTGTCTTCCTTGATGGCCGGGCAGCAGCTTACGCCGTCATGCTCGCTGATTGGCTGGCCCATGGTGAAGCCGTCCAGCAAGGGGGAGATCAACGTGGGTTCTGACAATGCTATCGCCTCCTCTTACCCACATATCATAATGGAAAAGTCGAAAAAAAGCAATACTTTTGTTGTTGTAATTCCCAGAAAAACGTGGTATAATGTCACGCAGAATTGACACAGAGTTGTTCGACAACTGGAGGCATCAGAATGAGTAAGATTATTTGTGACGTTTGCGGGACTTCTTATCCGGATACTGCGGATTGCTGTCCAATCTGCGGCTGTTCCAAGGATACTGCGGGCAGCCTTCTGGGAGAGGACCTTTTGGAGCAGACCGCAGGTGAGAGCACGGGTACGCAGGAATATCCCAGAAAGCGCAAGGAAATTTTTGATTATGACGAGGTGAATTCCGAACCGGAAGAGGAGGAAGTTACCTATGCCCAGACAGAGTATGACGAGGAAGAAGAGGACGATGGTGAGGAGGAGCCCCGGCAGAATACGCTGGTTGTAATTATTCTGACGGTTTTGATTGCCCTGCTCCTGATGGCTGCCGGCTTTATTTTTGTCCGGTACTTCCTGCCGAATATGGGCAGTAAGGCTGATGCCGCCTTGCAGACCACACAGGAAACGCAGGCAGCGGTCACGGAAACCACGGAGCTGAGTATTCCCTGCCAGGAGCTGTACATCATCAGCGGCAAGACTGTGGAACTGAATGAGGAGGGACAGATGTTCCTTCTGCACGTCAAGGCCAGCCCGGAGAACACAACTGACAAAATTCTCTTCACCTCCAGCGACGAGACTGTGGCCACCGTTACGGAGGACGGCAGGATTACCGCTGTGTCGGAGGGTGAGGCGGTCATTACTATCCGCTGCGGCGTCAGCACCATGGAGTGCCCGGTGACGGTTAAGTATGTTGAGGAAACCACGGAGGCTGCCACGGAAGCGATTGAGACCGTGGCCTACGGCGAGACCGGCCCGGAGGAGACAGCTGCCGATTCCGGGGATGGCGGCGATGCAGCGGAAACAACTGTCCCCGCCAATGCCAGTCTGAAAAATGTAACGCTGAAGCTGAAGAAGACGGATATTCGTCTGGGCGTATACTATGAGTATAAACTCTTGCTGGACTGCGATCTGGAGCAGAACGAGGTGCAGTGGAGTTCCGAGCATCCTTACATTGCTTCGGTGGACGAAAACGGCGTTGTCAAGGCCATCAAGTCCGGCACCACTGCCATTACCGCAACATACGGTGATCAGAAGGTTCAGTGCATTGTCCGTTGCAGCTAAAGATTCCGGCAGCTCCCTTTTGGGAGCTGCCATTTTTTATTCACCTTCCACAAGGTCCTTTCTGCGGAACAGGAAGGAGATGCACCACAGCCCTGCCAGCCCGACAACGGTATACACCAGCCGGCTGAACAGAGAACCCGCACCGCCAAACAGCCACGCCACAAGATCAAACTGAAAAATGCCCACCAGTCCCCAGTTGAGACAGCCGATAATGGACAGAATCAGCGCGATGGTATCCATGAAATAACCTCCCTTTCTCATGCGGATATGGATAGGTTGCGCAGAATCTGTAATTTTATCAGGATACGGATTGAAATATTCGGGCTTTTCCGTTATAATGGCAGCAATTACACAAGAGAAAGGAAACGCGTATGACGACACTTTATGAAGGCGCTTTTGCGAAGCTGAACCTGACACTGGATGTGCTGGGTAAGCGTGAGGACGGCTATCACGATCTGCAGAGCGTAATGCAGGCCATCTCCATCCGGGATGATCTCGAAATCGATATCGGCACTGGAAGGCCCTGGAAACTGCTGTGCACAGCGGAGAATATCCCAAGGGATGAAAATAATCTGGCATGGAAGGCTGCAAAGCTATACTGCGATACCCTGCATAAGGATCCAGATGGATTGGAAATTCGGATTAACAAACGAATTCCCTCCGGCGCGGGCCTTGGCGGAGGAAGTGCTGACGCTGCGGCGGTGCTTCGGGCGCTGAACCGGCATTACGGCGAGCCGCTGTCTGTGATGGCATTGGCGGAGCTGGGCGCTGAGGTAGGAAGCGATGTCCCGTTCTGTGTTCTGTGCGGTACCGCCATGGTGGAGGGCAGAGGGGAGCGGCTTCGGAAGCTGCCGGATATGCCGGACTGCGTGTTTGTGGTCTGTAAGCCGGACTTTTCCGTATCCACACCGGAGCTTTACCGGAAAATTGACACCGTGGCAATTGCCGACCGGCCTGACAACCGTGCTATGGAATCGGCCCTGCTGGCAGGAGATCTGGGCAAGGTAGCGGAGAATATCTGCAACGTTTTTGATCCGGTGGTAACTTCTGACCATCTGGAACTGAACTACATCAAGTCCATTTTCCATACCTACGGCGCGCTGGCCCAGCAGATGACCGGCTCCGGTTCGGCGGTATTCGCCATCATGGAAAACTTCGAATATGCCGCTGTAGCGTGTAACATGCTGAAAGACAACTATCCTCAGGTTTTTATTGCCAAACCCGTATAATTTTGACTCTTGCCGTCCATACTGGAGGTATTTCAGTATGGACGGTGTATTTTATGGGAAAGAAAGGAACGTGCCTCGGTATCTGTCTGCTGCTGGCGGTATCGGTCTGGACCTGGGGCCTGCTGCGGGATCGGCAGTATCTGAATCAGGAGCTGATCCGGCTGCACGTCGTTGCCAACTCGGACAGTGAACAGGATCAGAACATAAAGCTTCAGGTTCGGGACGCTATTGTTGCAAGCCTTTCAGAAGGCATGGCGGACATTGGAGATGTGCAGGCGGCAAAGGCCTACCTTCAGGAGAATCTGTCGAAAATTGAGAATGTTGCGAATAAGACGCTGGAAGCCGCGGGCGTGGACAGCCGGGCAGTGGTTACATTGTGCAAGGAAGCGTTTGATATCCGAAAATACGACACCTTTACGCTCCCGGCCGGGGTTTATGAGTCGCTGCGTGTCGTTATTGGGGAGGGACAGGGAAAAAACTGGTGGTGCGTTGCCTTCCCGACCCTGTGTATGAGCGCCACAACGGAGGAATTTGAAGCAGCGGCCCAGACTGCGGGGATGGATGATACCCTGTCGGAAACCCTGTCCGGCGGGCCGGATTATCAGCTCCGGTTCTATCTGCTGGACGCGCTGGGACGAGTGGAGAATTTCTGCTTCCGCAGAAAATGACACCCTATATTTTGGACAGATTCTGTGGTATAATGCAAAAAAAGAGAGGGAAGGCGAGACTATGGTGCATTTGCTGCTGGGGCGGGACTGGACTGCCAATTCAGGTGAAGTGCTCAGAAGAATAGCCCAAGACGTAAAGGAACGGAAGGGAAACAGAATTCTCATGGTTCCGGAGCTGATCAGCCATGAGACAGAACGGCGGCTTTGCGCGGCGGCGGGAGATACTGCCAGCCGTTATGCGGAGGTTCTGTCTTTTACCCGGCTGGCACGGCGGGTTTCCGACACTATGGGCAGCGCTGCGGTAGAATGTCTGGATAACGGCGGCCGGGTGGTCGCTATGGCGGCGGCGGCCAGACAGCTCAGCAGCCGCCTGAAAGCCTATGCCGCCGTGGAAACGAAGCCGGAATTTCTGTCGGGACTCATTGACGCGGTGGATGAGTTCAAACGCTGCTGCATTACCCCTCAGAACCTGATGGATGCCTCCCGGCAGACCGAGGGAAGTCTTGCCCAGAAGCTGGAGGAACTGTCCCTGCTGATGGACGGCTACGACGGTCTGTGCCGGCGGGGCAAGCGGGATCCCAGAGACCAAATGACCTGGCTGTTAGAGCAGCTGGAGGACGGCACCTTTGCTCAGGAACATGTATTCTACATAGACGGTTTCCCGGATTTTACCCGGCAGAATCTGGCAATTCTCGACTATCTCATGCAGGCTTCCCCAGAGGTCACCATCAGCATGAACTGCGATTGCCTGAAATCCGGCCTGCTGGCCTTTGAAAAGGCGGGGGAT
>JALFAD010000040.1 GCA_022772525.1 Clostridiales bacterium | reverse complement strand
GCAGTAGAATCAGCTTGTTTTCCCCTCATCCGTCAGAAATCAAAGATTTCTGCCAGCTATTGAATTGTGGTATGATTGCCACTGGCAATCATTCAGATTATCATTCGCTGCGCGGAGCACCACCCCCAGGGGGAAGCTTAGCCAGATAAATTCCCCTTTCGCGGCGTTACCAAAGGCTCCCCTTGAGGGGAGCTGTCAGCAAAGCTGACTGAGGGGTGCACGTCCATGGCGAAGGCCCCCCACCGACCCAGCTTACGCCGGGCCACCTCCCCGGATAGGGGAGGCTTTGGTCCGCTAAATTCCCCTTTATCTGACTAAGGAAACCTGTCATTGCGCACCAGTTTAAAAAGCCGTTCCGCTGTTCGCGGAACGGCTTATCTTATTTCTCTTTCTTCCGTCTTCTGGGGCCGCCCTTGGCGTCGAAGAAGAAGAATGCCAGGAAGTTCACGAGCAGAGTCAGCGCCAGCGCAAGACCTGCCTGCCAGGCAAGGCACCCCGCCGCCTTCCAGACCATGTCCGTCACTTCCATCCCGGCAAAGCCGCCGGAAATCACATACATCACAATGGTCAGAATCAGGCCCACACCGCCAAACAGCATTCCGGCTATGCGCTGGGTAAACCGCCAGGCCTGGACGCTGCCCATGCCGAAATAGCATCGGTAGCCGAAATAGTAGTTGGCCTCCCGAGGAGACAGAAACAGGTAGGCAAGGCCCAGCACCAGCAGCACCACCGGCCCGATCATCACCGCGAAACGGCACAGGGTCGCCAGCGACCCGAACAGCTCGCTTAAATCCGGCAGCAGCTTTGCCGGATCGAACCCGTCCATCATGCTTTTTATGGAGGCAATATCCAGCACCGGCTCCGTTGCCGCGGTCTCCAGAATTTCAGTTGGGATTGTGCTCATTATTTCTCCTCCAGAAATTTGCTGATCTCCCGCATAAAGCTTTGGGCGTCCTGAAAGCGGTGGTAAATGGAGGCGAAACGGATATAGGCCACCTCGTCCAGAGGCTTCAGCCGCTCCATGACCATTTCGCCGATTTTGTCGGTGCTGATTTCCCGTTCCAACGTGTTCTGGATGGTCTGCTCGATTTCCGTGGTGATCCGATCCAGATCGTTCACATCCACCTTTCGCTTGTCAAAGGCGCGGATCATGGAATTGAGAATTTTATTCCGGTCGAAGGGCTGACGGGAGCCGTTGCGCTTGACCACGATGATGGGCAGGCTCTCCACGATTTCGTAGGTGGTAAATCGGCGCTGGCAGGCCATACATTCCCGGCGGCGGCGGATGCTCAGTCCGTCCTCAGACCGGCGGGAATCCACCACCTTGCTCTCCTGATCGCCGCAGTAGGGGCATTTCATGGCAAATACCTTCCTTATCCTGAATATTTGTATATTATACCAGAATTACAGACAGCTGTCCAGCTTTTTTTGCGGCAGGAAAGCCCTTGCCAACTCCCTGAAAATCGGGTAGAATAGGCGTAACGTCACCACTCGGGAGGGTTCTATGAAAAATCGATTTTTATTCGCGCTTTGGGGCGCTTTGTTTATTCTGTGCGCCGGGCTGGGATTTATCCCGGAGCCCTCCGGTGCTGTCGCGCTTTTGCTCACCGCTGTATCCGTTCTGTTCTTCCTGCCGCCCACCGTGCTGGTTTGGCGGGGGCGCAAGACGCTTGACCGGGTGCTTCTGGCACTGATTCGAAATCTGAGCATTGCGTCCCTGAGCTTAAGCGTATTGCTTCTGATCGCCAATTTTCTTACCGCATTTCACTCTCAGCTGCTGGGGGATATTCTCCACGGGGTGCTGGTGGTGGTATCCAGCCCCATGATCTGCAGCGGGCACTGGGCCATGAGCCTGTTTTTCTGGGCCTGCCTGCTGATCGCCAGTCTAAAGCCGCCCTACAGGGAAGAAATTTAATCGCCGGTAGAATGTCAAAACCGCCATTGCCGCAAAGCAATGGCGGTTTTTGATTACATCGACCCCTCCCGGCGGAGAACCACCAGAACAGTTTGCAGAAGGATGCGCAGGTCCAATCCCATGCTCCACTCCTGAATGTACTTCTTATCCAGCGCCACCACCTGTTCAAAATCGGTGATTTTGCTTCTGCCGCTGACCTGCCACATACCCGTAATGCCGGGCTTGGTGGCGAGTCTGGCCCGGTGGTGCAGCTCATACTTGTCCCACTCGTCTACCGTGGGCGGGCGGGTGCCGACCAGAGACAGGTCGCCCTTCAGCACATTCCAGAACTGGGGGAACTCGTCCAGACTCCAATCCCGGATAAAGTTGCCGATGCCCTTTTTCACCGTGCCGTCGGGCTGCTTCCTGCTGCCGATGATCCGGGGGTCAAAATCCAGCTTGAACATCAAGCCGCCGCCCACCCGGTTTTGGGCCATCAGCTCTGCCTTCCGGGCCTCGGCATCCAGATACATGGAGCGAAATTTGTACATCTTAAAGAGTTTGCCGTTCTTTCCCACCCGAGTCTGGGCGAAGAAAATCGGGCCGGGGGACTGGATGTAAATGAGCGGGCCAAGGATCACGGTCAGCGCCGCGGTAATCAGGCAGCCAATCAGCCCGCCCACAATGTCCATGGTTCGCTTCAGCAGCAGCTGGGCCGGAGTCGCCATGTTCATGCCGATGGTAAGCACCGTTCTTCCGGCAATTTTTTCAATTTCCTGCCGCTGCCAGCCCAGCTCGGCGAGGCCCTCCATCTCCACGTGCACCACGATGCCCATTTCCGCCAGATTTCCAATCAGGTCGTCAGGAACTTTGTAATGCTCCGGGAAGGAGAGCACCACCTCATCCACCCACTCCCGGCACAAAAAATGCAGAACGGTGTCCGCGCTGCTGGTAATGGGAACGCCCAAAACCTCCCCGCCCACTTCATCCGCGTCCATGAGGCACACACCGACGAGGCGATACTGGGCGACCTCTCTTTCCTGGTAGCGCGCCACCACTTCCGGTGCCCGGCTTTCTGTGGTAATCAGGTAAATGGCAGACTTATTTTTGTCCGGCGTCCGCTTCAGAAACGCCTTCCACAGCTGCCGGGCAACATATGCCAGCGCAAAATAGTAGCATCCGAAGAAGCCGATCATCAGCCGGGAGTAGGTCTCGCTGTTCTTGACGAGGAACAGATACATAAGGCACAGCATCAGCACCAGCGCAACGTGCTTTGCCGTGACGGCAAGCTCCCGGTAGTAGCCCCGGTACATCACGCCCCGGGTGGTGCCCGCGATAATCATCACCGCGAAATCCAGCAGCAGCAGAATCAGCGCCAGACTGACATAAATATCCTTATTCTGAATATGAATACCGTATCTGGTCAGATAGGCCAATCCAAACGCCAGCAGCAGCATCAGTAGATCAATGACAATGAAATCAAGGTGCCGCATCCAGTCCTGGGTTTTTTCTTTATACATGCATTACTCCCCTTTCCGGTTCCGCGTCAGTTTTCGCCACTGATCCATATATCCGAGGCACAGCAGGAACAGAAAGTCAAAATAGTGGAACTGGGCGTTGACGACAAACAGATACGGCTCCATCACCGCGCAGCCCATCAGGCACAGAACCACCATGGCGACACAGGACTGAAGCAAGTCCGCATTGCGCCACAGCAGCGCCGCCCCATTCCACACCGCCAGACCGGTGAGCGCCAGCGCTAACGCCAGACCGGGGATTCCCAGCTGATACAGGGCCTCTATCCAGGCGTTGTGGGAGTGCTGCACCTCCATTTTCCAGTGAGGCGAGATGGTCTGTCCCACCTTTTCCGTGCCGACCAGCAGGATTCGCGGATTGTCCCGGATTCCCTCCGCCGCGGCGCCCCAGATCTCTGTGCGCCCGTTCAGCGTCTTCAGGGAGCTGGCAAAGCTGCCCTGTCCATTTTCCGTTTTCAGCCTGCCGTTCTCGTCCAGCGTCAGGCCGATTTCCTCCCCCGTTTGCTGCGCCTGCTGCGCCATGGCTGTCAGGCGGGCGTTATTCCAGGAAAAAATCGTCCGTGATACGCAGAACAGCAGCGCCATTGCCGCAACCGCTGCCAGCAGCGCCAGCGCCAAACGCTTCCAGCCAGGCCTTCTCAGGCTGCAGAACAGGATACCGCCCAGCAGCACGCAGGTCAGCACAATGGCGGCTCTGCTGTTGGTCAGGGATATCGCCCAGAATTCCAGACCCATCAGAAGGAAAAGCGGAATTTTCAGTCCGATTCCCCTGACCTTCGCGGCAAATCCCCCGGTCAGTCCCACGCTGGCCAGCAAAACGGTAGCGCAGATATTGGGGTGACCCATAGTGCCGAACCGGGCCCCGTCCCAGAAAACATAGCCATCCAGGCAGGCGGGCAGATGCCGGGTGACCAGCAGCACCGCGTAAACTCCGAACACCGCGCCGACAATCGCAAACAGCAGCATCAGCCATTTGAGACCCCGCTGTTTTTCCCCGTCTCCTGACGCCGCCGCAAAGGGCAGACACAGAAGATAGGCGCACACGAAAGCGCCCGGATCCCTGCAGGTCCCTTCCAGACGCATATGGGCATCCCGAACCACATAAAACCAGACAATTGCCAGCAGCGCCAGCAGAAAGTACCATCTGCTCTCCCGGAACTGCCTGCGCAGGCAGGATGCCGCCAAAAACAGGATGCTGACATCCACCAGCTTCCATTCCAGGAAGAGATACACCAGCCCCGCCGCCGTCTCTCCAGGCAGGAAAAACAGCAGCTCCACCGCCGCCACGATCAGCAGGCACAGCCATTGGACAGTCTCCGCGATTTTATCCACCCGCTCCCGGCGGGCCAGATTGTTCCGTTTTTCCATTGGGTCACGCCGCCTTTTCCCCGCGCCACAGGCACAGATAGCCCAGGCACATCAAAAATAGGAAATCCAGATAGTGGTAACTCACATCCACTACAAACAGGTATGGTTCCAGCATGGCACAGCCCAGCAGGCACAGCGCAAGCAACGCGATGCAGCTCTTCCAGAGGTCCATATTGCGCCACAGCACCACCGCCGCGCTCCAAAGCGTCAACGCCGTGATCACCAGCGCCGCCGCCAGTCCGGGCAGTCCCATCCGGTACAGCGCCTCCAGCCAAGAATTGTGGGTGTGATATACGGTCAGCGGGGCGTACCGGGTCAGGATCATGTCCACATATTCCGTGCCTATGAACTTGACTCTTGGATTGTCTTCCAGCCCCAGCAGGGCGGTTCTCCAGATTTCCGTG
Source organism: Clostridiales bacterium (assembly GCA_022772525.1). Classification (GTDB taxonomy): domain Bacteria; phylum Bacillota; class Clostridia; order Oscillospirales; family Oscillospiraceae; genus Faecousia. Next base: position 16,780 of record JALFAD010000040.1, on the reverse strand, counting down.
CGGCCATTGAGGGTCTTCAGGTCATTTGCCAGCGTACCCTGATACTGTTCCGACACCAGTACGTCCGGCGTTCCGCTTTCTCCTGTCGGTGCTTCCTCCTGTGCGCTTTCGGCGGATGCCTGCTGCATCAGCCGGGTCTGATTCCAGCCGTATATCGCCCGGGATGCGCCGAACAATCCTGCCATAACCACCACCGCCGCCAGCAGCGCCACAGCAAACCGCTTCCAGCCATGTCCGCGCAGGGCGCAGAAGGTGATCCCTCCCATGAGAAGGCAGGTGAGAATAATCGTCGTTCTGCCGTTTGTCAGAGACAGCGTGGCAAATTGCAGGGCCAGCAGCACCTCCAGCAGCCCCTTAACCCACAGTCTGCGGCTTTTCAGGGCGAATCCGGCGGACAGGGCCATGCTGATCATCAGCAGGGTGGCGCAGATGTTTGGATGCCCCATGGCATACAGTCTTCCGCCGTCCCATTTCACGTATGCTTTCAGGCATTCGGGCAGAGCATCCGCAAGCAGCAGTCCGGTATAACCTGTCAGCAGGATGCCTGCGGCAAGGAAAAGCCCCGCCATCCACTTAAGGCCCCTTTGCCGCTGAGCGTCCCCGGTGGCTGCGGCAAAGGGAAAGCACAGGCAGTAGGCGCAAACGAAGGTTCCGATTTCCTTCGCCTCCGCCTCCAGAACCTGATGCAGAATCTGATTCAGGAAAAACAGCGCCGCCATGGCAAGCCCGGCGTATAGGTACCACTGACTCCGCCGGGGAAGCTCCCGGCAGAAGGAAGCCCCCAGAAAGGCCATTGCCGGAAGGGTCAGATAGCGCTCCACCATCAGATAGGCAACGCCCCAGGCCCGATCCTCCAGCGCGAAGAAGGCCAGTTCCATGAGCACCACCGCCAGCAGGCAGATAAACTGCACCCGGCGGATACGGGACTCTGCCGGCACCGTCCCGTTTTCGTTCCCTGTAAATATCATAGCATCCTCCCGCGGCTGCAAAAAAACAGCAGACTATCTCTTATAATGCAATATCATACCACAATCCGCCTATATTTGCAACCGCAGCGGAGGGATTCCAGAAAAATGCAGGTCACCTCGGGAGAGAGATTTGCGTGGAGCGAGAAGTGAACGTCAGACCAGAGTCCTGCCCTCTGGGGGAAGGCTCTCTGTGCGCCGCCGATACCGAGCAAAACCCAATGGCGTAACGATTATCACCCGGGTTCGTAACGCATTGGTCGTCCGCCCTGCGGACCGCATTGGCCGTCCGCCCAAAAAACCGGCAGCCCGAAGGCTGCCGGTCATTTTGGAAGGATTACTTGCTGACAGTGCAGTTCATGAAGTACTTGTAGCCCAGGGGGTTGGAGAAGAAGCCCTGAACGGAGTCATCCAGCATGAACAGGTCGGTGTAAAAGTACAGAGGCACAATGCAGCCGGTGCTCATCAGCAGATCCTCGGCGCGGTGCATCAGTTCATAACGCTTGGCATTGTCGGTGCAGGTCTTGATGAGACCGATGATGACATCGTAGGTCTCGGCCCAGGTGCCGTTCTCAACCTTCACATCGTAGCCCAGGTCGGTCAGATCCAGGCTGTAGGCAGCCACGGTGGCGTTGTCGCCCTTGCCGAACTGCACGTCGTTGTTGCCGGAGGAGGTCACCCACATATCCAGGAAGGAGATGGGATCGTTGTAGTCAGCCAGCCAGCCGTTACGGGCAACGGAGAAGTCGCCGGCCTTACGGGTATTCAGGAAGGTGTTCCACTCCTGATTCTCCAGGTTCATGGTGATGCCCACGGCAGACAGAGCGGAAGCCAGATACTCACCGATGGCCTTGTGGCCTTCAGAGGTATTGTACAGGTAGGTCAGGGTGGGGAAGTTGGTGAACATACCGGTGGACTCATCGTAGTCGTAGTACTTCTTCAGCGTCTCGATGGCGGAAGCGCAGTTGGCCTCGTAAGCATCGGCGGAGACGTCATAGTAGCCGGTGAAGCCGTCGTTGTGGCCGGCGTTCTGATAGAACTGAGAGCCGTCCGCGTCGGTCATACCCATGGCGACGAAGGAAGAAGCGGGAACCTGACCGCCCTGAGCGATCTGCTCAACAATGTAGTTGCGGTCGAACAGCAGGCTGATGGCGCTACGGATCTCAGCCTTGGCCTGCTCCGCCTCGGCGCCGGTCAGCTTGCTGTCAGCGGGCAGGATGTCCTCGTTGATGTTCCAGCAGACGTAGTAGGTGCCGATCTGGCCCTCAACCTTGAACTCGGTGGGGTAATCCTTCTTCAGAGCGGGAATCTCGTTGGTGGGCACATCGTCGATGAGCTTCCAGGTTCCGTTCTTGAAGTTGGACAGCATATTGTTGGCATCGTCAGACAGATAGAAGGCGATGTCGTTCATGGTGATGGAGTCCGCATCGTAGTAGTTGGGGTTCTTGGACAGAACGATGACGGAGTTATGCTCCCAGTGGGAGATGGTGTAGGGGCCGTTGCAGATGTAGGTGGAGGGATCGGTAGCCCATGCCTCGTTGGAGACCACGTCCTCACGCACGGGGAAGTAGGTGGGGAAGGCCAGCAGCTCGTTCCAGTAGGCAACCGCGTTGTTCAGAGTGACAGTCAGGGTCTTGGCATCCACAGCCTCAACAGCCAGCTCATCGGGATAGCCCTTGACGACCTCGAACATATAGCCGTAGTCAGCGCCCAGAGCGGTAGAAGCGGCGCGCTTCCATGCAAAGGCGAAGTCGGCGGCGGTCAGATCCTTGCCGTCGGACCACTTCAGGCCATCACGCAGGGTGTAGGTGTAGGTCACGGTGCCGTCCTCGTTCTCAACGCCTTCCACCAGCTCGGTGGCGCAGTCGGGCGTAATGACCAAGTTGCCGCTCTCGTCCTGATCCCACTTTGCCAGGCCGGAGAACAGATGGGAGCACATGGTGCCGCCGTCAACAGCGGAGTTCAGTGCGGGGTCGATGGTATCAGGCTCGGAGGCGATGCAGACAGCCAGCGCGTCCTTGGGCACGCCGGACTTCTTGCCGCAGGCGGCCAGACCCAGAACCATTGCCAGTACCAGTACCATGCAAATGAGTTTCTTCATTGCTTTTCATTTCCTTTCTTCATTGAGGTAAATTTATTTCAGATCTACGCCCCGTTTCTCCATCGGGAACGTGGATTTGAAGCCAGTAAAAATACGGTCGCTTATAGTACCACGGAACGATACCGAGCAGTACCCAATGGTGTTGCGATAACAGACCAGCTTACAAACGCATTGGCAGGCGGCCCTGCCGCCTCAGCCAATTTTACCCATATTATGGCAGGCCACAAAGTGACCGCCGCCCACGTCCTTGAACTCGGGCATACTCTCGGCGCACACCTCGCTTGCGTAGGGGCAACGGGTGCGGAAGGGGCAGCCGGAGGGGGCGTTCAGAGGGCTGGGGATATCGCCGGACAGGACAATCCGCTTGTTCTCCCGGGCCTTCTTGGGATCGGGCAGGGGAACGGCGGACATAAGGCTCCGGGTGTAGGGGTGCAGGGGGTGGTCGTAAATCTCCTTCGCATCCGCCAGCTCTACCATTTTACCAAGGTACATGACGGCGATTCTGTCGGAAATGTGACGCACCACCAACAAATCATGGGCAATGAACAGATAGGTCAGACCCATCTGATCCTGCAGCTCGTCAAACATATTGATGACCTGTGCCTGAATGGACACGTCCAGCGCAGACACCGGCTCATCGCAGACCACAAACTGGGGCTTCACCGCCAGCGCCCGGGCAATGCCGATACGCTGCCGCTGACCGCCGGAGAACTCATGGGCGTAGCGGTTGGCGTGCTCGGAGTTCAGGCCCACCTGCGCCATCAGTTCCAGAATCCGCTCCTTGCGCTCCGCTTCACTTTTGTACATCTTGTGCACATCCAGCGGCTCGCCGATAATATCGGAAACGGTCATACGGGGATTCAGAGAAGAATAGGGATCCTGAAAGACCATGGCGGTTTTTTGCCGGTACTCCGCGATGTCCTTTTGGGTGACGATCTGCTTGCCGTCAAACCAGATTTCGCCGTCCGTGGGCTTGTACAGGTGCAGCAGGGTGCGGCCCACGGTGGTCTTGCCGCAGCCGGACTCGCCGACGAGACCCAGCGTCTCGCCCCGGCGGATGGAGAAGGACACGTCGTCCACAGCCTTCAGGGGCTTGGAAGAAAACATCCCGGTATTGATATTGAAGTATTCCTTCAGGTGCTTGACTTCAACCAGCGTATCCTGACTCATTCGGCTTCACCGCCTTCCTTCTTCATGGCGTCCCGCACATTGACCCAGCAGGCCGCCTGATGGTTGTCGTTAATCTGCATCCGCTCGCAGCGCTGCCGCAAACAAATCTTCATGGCTGCGTCGCACCGGGGAGCAAAGGGGCAGCCGGCGGGCATATTCAGCAGGTCGATGGGGGTGCCGGTAATGGGATGCAGTCTCTGTCCGTCGCTGTCCAGCGTGGGGATGGAGCGCATCAGGCCCTTGGTGTATTCGTGTCTGGGGTTGTAGAAGATCTCGTCGGCGGTACCCTGCTCGCAGATGGAGCCGGCATACATGACGATAACCTCGTCACACAGCTGAGCCACAACGCCCAGATCGTGGGTAATCATGATAATTGCCATGCCCAGTTCCTTCTGCAAGGACTGCATCAGCTCCAGAATCTGGGCCTGAATGGTCACGTCCAGCGCAGTGGTAGGCTCGTCGGCAATCAGGATATCCGGCTCGCAGGCCAGAGCCATGGCAATCATAACCCGCTGGCGCATACCGCCGGAGAACTCGAAGGGATACTGCTTCATCCGCTTTTCCGGCTCGTTGACGTTGACCAGCCGCAGCATTTCCACAGCCCGGTCCCAGGCCTGCTGCTTATTGCGGGGGGTATGCAGCATGATGGCCTCCATCAGCTGGTGGCCGATGGTGTAGGTGGGGTTCAAAGAGGTCATGGGGTCCTGGAAAATGATGGAGATTTTGTTGCCCCGAATCTTCTTCATGCCCTCTTCGCCGATGCCCACCAGCTCCTGCCCGTCGAATTTGACGGAGCCGGAGACAATCTTGCCGGTTTTTTCCAGAATCTGCATAATGGAGTAGGCGGTGACGGACTTACCGGAGCCGGACTCGCCCACGATGCCCAGCACCTTGCCCCGCTCCAAATTGAAGGACACACCGTTGACCGCTTTCACTTCACCGACAGGGGTGTAGAAGGAGGTATGCAGGTCTTTTACTTCAAGCAGTGCCATTTGTTTCTACACTCCTTTCTTAAGATTTCAGCTTGGGGTCAAAAGCGTCCCGCAGGCCGTCGCCGAACAGGTTCAGGGACAGCACGATCAGCGAAATGGTGATGGCGGGAATGACCATACGGTAGGGGTAGCTGCTCAGGCCGTTCAGTGCCTCGGAGGCAAGACTGCCCAGAGAGGGCATGGGGGCGTTGACGCCCAGGCCCAAATAGGACAGGAAGCTCTCGGTGAAGATGGCGCTGGGAATCTGCAGAGCAGTGGAAATGATAATGACGCTGATGCAGTTGGGGATCAGGTGCTTGGTGATGATCCAGCCGGCCTTGGCGCCGGTGGAGCGGGCCGCCAGCACATACTCCTGCTCCTTAAGGGACAGAATCTGCCCGCGAATCTGCCGTGCCATGCTGACCCAGTACAGCAGGGCAAACACGATGAACAGGGAGATCATATTGGTGCCCAGCCGATTCAGCACCGGGTTGCTCTCGATGATGGGGCCGATGGCTACCCGGAGCACCGTGCCCAGCAGAATGATCATCAGGGTATCCGGCAGGGAGTAGATGATATCCACAAGGCGCATGATGAACATATCCACCTTGCCGCCGCAGTAGCCGGCGATGGAACCCATGGTAATGCCGATCACCAGCACGATGAGGCTGGCGAAGAAGCCAACGCCCAGAGAGACCCGGGTGCCGTAGACCACACGGATGAAGTAGTCACGTCCGGCGGCATCGGTGCCAAAGACATGGGGGAAAATCTTCTCGCCCGCCGCCATCCGCTCCTGCTCCGTCTTGCCATACTCAAAGGGAGCAAGGTTATTGTAGGACGCGTCCACAGGCTTGCCGGGACGGACACCCAACATGGTGTCGTAGGAATAGGGCCAGAAGAAGGGAATGACGATGGCTGCCAGCGTGATGAAAATAATAATGAACATACTCACGGTGGCGACCTTATTGCGCAGCAGCCGCTTCATACCGTCCTTGAAGAAGGTGGTAGAGGGGCGCATCTGCACCATATATTCTTTTTCCGCGTCGGTTGCGGGCAGGAAGTCCTCCAAATCGACCTGGAGGCTCAGGGGGTTTTTCTTCATTTCGCGTTTCTCCTTTACTCCAGGTTGATTCTGGGATCCACCAGCTTGTACAGAATATCACTGACCAGATTCATAATGACAATCAGGGTAGCCAGCACGATGGTGGTGCCCATAATCAGGGGATAGTCACGACCGGTGATGGAACTGACGAAGGCTCTGCCGATGCCTGGCACCGCGAAAACCTGCTCAATGACCAGAGAACCGGTGACGATGTAAGCCAGCATGGGGCCGACATAGGTAATGACGGGGATCAGAGAGTTCTTCAGCGCGTGACCGAAGATAATCTTCATGGGGGGCACGCCCTTGGCCCGGGCGGTGCGGATATAGTCCTGGCCCAGCACATCCAGCATGGAGCTGCGGGTCAGACGGGTGATGTTCGCCATGGGGGACAGGGACAGGGCGATAATGGGCAGAATCAAGCCTTTGGCGGTCTCGCCGTTAGCAGGAAACCAGCCCAGCTTCACCGACAATATCAGCACCATCAGCGAGCCGATAATGAAGGACGGCATGGAGATGAAGGCGGTGGTCAGCACCATGATTGCCTTATCGGCAAAGCCGTTGCGCCGCAGGGCAGCCACAGCGCCCAGCACCACGCCGAATACCAGCGCGATCGCCGCGGCGAACACACCCAGCTTGGCGGAGGTGCGCATACCGTCGGTGATAACATCAATGACCATCCGGCCCCGGAGCTTGATGGAGGGGCCGAAGTCAAACTTGGTCACAATATCCTTAAGGTATGTGAAATACTGTACCATCAGGGGTTTGTCCATGCCGTACTTGGCCTCCAACGCCTTCTGGGTGGCCTCAGATACGGCCTTCTCCGACAGGAACGGGCCGCCGGGGACGGCGCGCATGACGAAGAAGGTGACGGTAATGACGATCCAGATCGTCAGGATCGCCATGGCGATTCGTTTCAGAACGTACTTCAGGGTTTTGGAACTCATCCGGAATCCTACCTTTCGCGGGTTACTGAAGGGCGCTTCCGGCAGCCCCTCTCCCTTTTTTGCGCTAGTTCGCTAAATACAACGTATTATACAGGATTGTATACAAAATAGCAAGTAGAACTATCGCTAATAATTTAGAAAAACCTATTCTTTCTTTGTTGATTTTGTCTTTTTTGGGGGATATCTCAGTAAAATTATGACAAAGTTTCCATTTTTCCACAGAGGGCAGACTGTTGTGCTTCCTGTGAAAACAGCCGCAGAAGCATCTGTATATTATAACCGTATATTTGCATAGTCTCTGCACCACGGATTCCGTATCTGCAAAGTTAAATCACCCCGGCGCTTTTCCGCGCCGGGGTGGTGGCTATCCCTTCTGTTTAGTTATCCTTTTTCAGTCTTCCGTACAAGCCGGTCACCTTGCGGATTTTCTTCGCCAGCTTGTCGGAATCAAAGCCCTCTTGGGCGCGCCAAGTCCAGTTTGCGGCGGACAGAGTACCGGGGAAGTTCATCCGAGCCTCGCCGCCCAGCTCCAGATAATCCTGCATCTGTGCGACGAACAGCCGGGAAACGCTGCCCATGCCTCCCCGAATCATGCCCCAGACGTTGCCTTCGGACCGGTTCAGGCCCAGATAGGCCTTGGCGTAAGCCTTGTCCTGCCGGCTCGCCTCGTCAAACCACTGCTTCAGAGTCACGTTGTCGTGGGTACCGGTGTAGCACACGGAATCCACCGGGTACAGGTGGGGAAGGTAGTCACTTTCTTCCCGGGAGTCGAAGGCGAATTCCAGCACCTTCATGCCAGGGTAGCCGGAATCCAGCTGCAGGCTTCGCACCTCAGGGGTGACAAAGCCCAGATCCTCGGCAATGAAGTCCAGCTCCGGCAGGGCCTTCTGCACCGCGTGAATAAAGTCGGCGCCCGGCCCCTTGACCCATTTCCCGTCCCGGGCGGTCTTGTCCCCGGCGGGCACGGCCCAGTAGCTTTCAAAACCCCGAAAATGGTCGAACCGCACCACGTCATACATTCCGGCGGCAGCGGTCAGCCGTTTTATCCACCAGCTGTAGCCGGTGTCCGCCATGGCCCGCCAGTCGTAGATGGGATTGCCCCAGAGCTGACCGTCTGCGGTGAAGCCATCCGGCGGGCAGCCTGCCACCACAGTCGGATGCCGGGTCTCGTCCAGCTGGAACAGCTTGTAGTTCACCCACACGTCTGCGGAATCCAGCGGAACATAAATCGGTACGTCGCCGATGATGCGGATGCCCTTGCTGTTCGCGTAGCCCCGCAGAGCCTTCCACTGGCGGAAGAACTGGTACTGCACAAAGCACTGGTAGCCGATTTCCTCAGCGCAGGCCTCCCGGGCATTTTTCAGCGCGGCTTCCTCCCGCAGGCGGAGTGGTTCCGGCCAATCCAGCCAGGGTGCGCCGCCGTTTTCTTCCTTCAGCGCCATAAACAGGGCGTAATCCGGCAGCCAGCGGGCGTTTTCCTCTTGGAAGGCCGCGTAGGCTTCGTCGGGGGTAAAGCGGCTGTAGGCCAGATGCAGGAGCTTGCCCCGCTCCTCGTAGAGTCTGCCGAAGCTGACCCGGCCGGGGTCGCTGCCCCAGTTGACGGCTTTCGGTTCCCGGTCTTCCAGCAGTCCCTCCTCCACCAGCGTATCCAGATCGATCAGATAGGGATTGCCGGCGAATGCGGAAAAGGACTGGTAGGGGGAGTCGCCGTAGCCCGTAGGATTTAGGGGCAGAATCTGCCAGACCGACTGGCCTGCCTTAGAAAGGAAATCCACAAAGTGGTAGGCCTGCTTCCCCATGGTGCCCACGCCGTAAGGCCCGGGCAGGGAAGTGATGTGCATTAAAATACCGCTTTCGCGCATAGGATTGTTCTCCTTGCTCTAAATAATTGCTTTATATTCGTAGGACGGGGTCATAACCCCGCCCAACCGATTTTATTCTTCTAAGGATTCCCTGATGAAATCGGCAAGAGCCGGCGGCAAAAGATCCGCCGCTTAGCCGTAGGCGATTTATTCAGAGGTTTCCTAGAGTTCCCGGACGCTTTCCCGGCGGTAGATCCGGAACGGAACCGTCTCATGCCGGGCCGGTTTGCCGTCCTCGATGCCCCCCAGCAGAATCTCCACACTTCGCCGGGCCATGGTGCTGACGCACTGCCCCACCGTGGTGAGCTGGGGCACCAGATAGTCGCCGATGGGCAGGCCGTCCAGTCCCATAACGGACACGTCCTCCGGCACCCGTTTGCCGGACTCCTCCAAAGCGCGGATGGCGCCGATGGCCATTACGTCCGCGCTGGCAAACAGGGCGGTAAATTCCCGGCCCGATGCCAGCAGAGCCTTGGTGGCCCGGTAGCCGTCCTGATAGGAATAGCGGACGCCCTGATAGTCCCGGTCCGGGTCGAAGGGGATGGCATGGTCGGAAAAGGCCTTGACACAGCCCTCGTAGCGCAGGCGGCTGGTGTCGGATACCTGCCGGTCGCCGCCGATGACGGCAATTCTTCGATGTCCCAGAGCGATCAGCATTTCGATGGCGCAGCGTCCCGCCTCCCGGTCATCGGTAGTAACGCTGGACAGGTTCTCAAAGGGAAGCATCGAGGCATCGTTGGTTACAACCACGCAGGGAATGTCGATTGCCGCGAAATCCCGGAGGAAATGCGCGTTAACGCCGCCGAGGAACAGAATGCCCAGAGGCTTTTTCTCCCGGCACAGCTGCACCGCCCGGGCCACCTCGTTGGCATCCTCGTCCATGTAGTCCACCACCAGCTGGTAGCTGGTCTGAGAAATAAGATGCTGAATCGACTCCACCATCTCGCCGAACAGCTCGTTTCCGATACCTTTAACCACCACCAGAATGGTGTTGGAATGGGTCTGCTTGAGCTGCTTGGCGTTGACGTTGATCTCAAAGTCCATCTCCTGCGCCGCCTGCAAAATCGCGGCGCGGGCTTTTTCGCTGACATTTGGATGGTTGTTCAGGGCGCGGGAGACGGTGCCGACAGCATAGCCTGTTTTTGCGGCAATATCTTTAATTGTCACGCCGGCAAGGCCTCCTTTTCACTGGAATAGTCTGTAGGGCGGGTCAGCGACCCGCCCCTGCGATTGCGCACGCATTGTCCGCAGCGACTCGCCGAACTTCGGTTCCCGAATTAATACACCGAGAACTGAGCTGTAGCAATACCGAGCGGTGCCCTATGGCATAACAAATATTGACAGCTTGCGCACGCATTGTCAGCGGCGACTCGCCGCTTAGCCCTTGACGGCGCCAGCGGCAACGCCCTTGATGATGTGCTTCTGGCAGAACATATAAACCAGAATGATGGGGATGATGCTCAGCATGATGACTGCCATGGTAGCGCCCAGATCCACGGAACCGTAGCTGCCCTTCAGATACTGCACGTGGATGGGAATGGTCATGTACTTGGTACGATCCAGCACCAGGTAAGGCAGCAGGTAGTCGTTCCAGACCCACATCAGCTCCAGAATGCCAACGGAGATCAGGGTGGGCTTCAGCATGGGCAGGACCACCATGAAGAAGGTGCGCAGGGGGCCGCAGCCGTCGATGGCGGCAGCTTCCTCGATTTCCAGAGGCAGGCCCTTGACAAAGCCCAGGAACATGAAGATCGCAAGGCCCGCGCCAAAGCCCAGATACACGATGGGGATGGTGAAGGGGGTGTTCAGGTTCAGCTTGTCGGCGGTGAAGGTCAGGGTGAACATGACCATCTGGAAGGGCACGATCATGCTAAACAAACACAGATAGTAGAAGCTCTTGGACAGCAGACTGTTGACCCGGGCAATGTACCACGCAGACATGGAGCAGAACAGCAGGATCAGGAACACGGAAACCACCGTGATGAACAAGCTGTAGCACACAGACTTGAGGAAGGGGTAGTTGCCGAAGGTCATGCCCTTGATGTAGTTGGCAAAGCCGACGAAGCTCTCAGAATTGGGCAGGGCGAAGGGATTCAGGTTGACGAAGGCGTTCTCCTTGAAGGAGTTCATCAGCACCTCGAAAATGGGCATCAGCCAGACGATGCTGAGAAGCAGGAAGAACAGGGACAGCAGTCTGCTCAGCTTGGAATACTTCTTTTTCTTGGTTTTCATTACTGCTCAACCTCCTTGCTGCGGGTAGCCGCCTGCTGGGCAATTGCCAGCACAGCAACCAGAATGAAGAATACCACAGCCTTGGCCTGGGCCACGCCGTGCCAGTTCTTATTGATATTGTAGGTGGAGTAGATGTTCAGAGCCAGCAGCTCGGTGACGTTGACCTTTGCGCCGTTCTGCATAATGGAGGGCAGGCCGCCAGTCAAAGCCATGTTCTGGTCGAACATCTTGAAGGAGTTGGTGAGGGTCAGGAAGGTGCAGGTGGTGATGGCGGGCATCACGTTGGGGATAACGACCTTAAACAGGGTCTGCGCGCCGCTGGCGCCGTCGATCTTGGCAGCCTCCATCATATCCTCAGAGATGGACTGCAGGCCCGCGATGTAAATGATCATCATGTAGCCGATCTGCTGCCAGGCCACCAGAATAACCAGGCCCCAGAAACCATAGGTGCCGTTGGCGGTCAGGTAGGTGCCGTAGCGCTTCAGGATGCCGTCAAAAATCATGCTCCAGATGTAGCCCAGCACCACGCCGCCGATCAGGTTGGGCATGAAGAAGACGGTGCGGAACAGGTTGGCGCCCCGGATCTTCTGGGTCAGGGCGTAGGCGATCATGAAAGCGATCACGTTGATAAGGATGATGGACACCACTGCGAAGGCAGCGGTGTTCTTAAAGGCGTTCAGGAAGCCCGCGTCGGAAAATACCTTCAGGTAGTTGCTGACGCCGACCCATTTGGCGTCCTTCGGGGTGTTGAACTTGCAGAAGGACAGGTAAATGCCCTGAATGAAGGGCCAAACGAAGCCGATGAGGAACGCCGCGAAGGTGGGTAGAATGAAAATAGGCGCAAACTTTCGGATCGGCCGCTGCACCGGATTGACATTCTGATTGGATTTAGCCAAGAGAATCTTCCTTTCTATCCTGATTTTGTCCGGATACTGCCGGACGCAGCCTGTTAATTGCAGGGCAGAGGTCTGAACCCGCTTTTCCTACCGGGCGCAGACCCCCGCCCTGCATGGGAATGGAAGAAAGGGACGGGCATCGCCCGCCCCTTTCGGTTGGATTCTTCAGATATTTCTGAAATTAGCCGTTGACAGTGTTGTACTCAGCTGCCCAGCCATCCACGAAGGCGGAGACAACCTCAGCCCAGTTGGCATCGGTGGGATCAGCGGAATACTTAGCCAGAGCGGTCACAACGGTAGCTCTCCAGGAGTCAACGTTGGGAGTGTGGTTGAAGGCCCAGGAGACGTTGTAGTTGCCCTTTGCCAGCAGGTCGTTGCCGTTGGCCAGGAAGGTGTTGGAAGAAGCGGGAGCGGACTTGAAGGGCAGAGCACCCAGGGTGTCAACCATCTTCTGAGCGGCAACCTCATCGGTAACCAGCCAGTACAGGAAGTCCAGGGAAGCCTTCTGATCGGCCTCGGAAACCTGGCTGTTCACAGCCCAGCAGTTCTCAGTGCCGGAGCACAGGCCAGCCTTCTCTTCGCCGGCAACACCGCAGTAGATGGGGATCATGCAGATATCGGTCAGACCGGCCTCGTTCAGGGAAGCGAACTCCCAGGTACCGTTCTGATAGAAGGCAGCCTTGCCCTCGGTGAACTGAGCCTTGCTCTCGTCGCCGGTGCCGGACATCAGGGTCTTGGCGTCAGCAGCGGTGTCGGTGATGTACAGGTCCCAAATGTTGCGGAAGTTGTCCATGTAGGTGCCCTTGATGGTAGCGGGCTGCTCGGTGATGCCGTCATCCCGGAACTCGTAGAACAGGGGCATATTGGCCAGGTGGCCGGAGAAACGCCAGGAAGAGGAGCCGTCCAGGCCGGGAGCGGAGAAGGCATCGAAGCCCAGGGTAGCGGCGTTGGCATGGATGTCGTCAGCGACGGCCTTCAGGGTCTCGAAGTTGGTGATCTCGTCGACGGAGTGGCCAGCCTTCTCAAGCAGAGCCTTGTTGACGATGATGCCGTAGGACTCGAAGCAGTTGCCGATGGCCTTCAGCTCGCCAGCGTCGTTGTAGAGGTTGAACTCATCGGTGGTCTGCTCACCGGCGATGGCGGTGCCGGTCAGATCCAGAGCGTAGTCGTCCCAGTCGTTCAGGCCGGACTTGTTGCCGATGTTGAAGATGGTGGGAGCCTCGGACTTGCCCATCTCAGCGGTCAGAGTGTCGGAGTAGGTGCCGGAAGCAGCGGTAACAACCTTGACGGGGATGCCGGTGGTCTCGGTGTACAGCTTGGCCAGCTCCTGCATGGTGCCGTCAGCTTCGGGCTTGAAGTTCAGATAGTAGACGCGGCCCTCAGTAGCGGGGGCAGCGGCCTCGGTAGCGGGTGCTGCCTCGGTGGCGGGAGCGGCAGGGGCCTCAGTGGCAGCGGGAGCGGTGCTGCCGCCGCAGGCAGCCAGACCCAGAACCATAACCAGAGCCAGCAGCATAGCAATCAGCTTTTTCATTATGTTTCCTCCTAATAGTTTTGTCCGGGTGTACCGGAATGTAATATTGGAAACGATTCCAATGTTTCCATGGCTTGAGTTTAGCGCAGTTTTCGTAAGAAATCAACCCCTATTTTCGCAGAATCCGAAAGTTCCGCAGTTTCCACAATCTTCCCTGTTCCTTTTTGGGCAGTTTTACAAATACCCCGCCGAAACCCGCCTGTTTTCGCGGTCTATATGTCCGTTTTTAAGGCCCGCCTTGACATTTTGCGGCTTGGTGCTATGATACACACATCCCATATCCCGTAGGGCCAACCGCCCTGCAGCAGGATTTCATTGAGGCGATTTGATGAATACGCAGGAAAAAATCTACCAGACAGAATCCGGCAATATCCACTACTGGGTCACGTCCGGCGACCCGGAAAAACCCTGGCTCGTGTTCCTGCCGGGGCTGACTGCTGACCACCACTTATTTGATAAGCAGATTCCCGCTTTTGCGGAATATAACCGTCTGGTCTGGGACGCGCCCGCCCATGCCGCTTCCCGCCCCTTCCCGCTTAGCTTCTCCATGGACGATATGGCCCGGTACCTTCACGGGATTCTGGAGACCGAGGGTATCGAACAGCCGGTGCTCATCGGTCAGTCCCTCGGGGGCTACATCGCGCAATGCTATCTGGCGCTGTACCCCAGCACTGTGTCCGGGTTTGTATCCATTGACTCCGCTTCCCTGAGCCGGAAGTATTTCTCGGGTTGGGAGCTTGCCCTGCTGAAAAACACCCGGTGGATGTATGAAATCATCCCGTGGAAATGGCTTCTGAACTGGGGCATTACCGGCACGTCCCAGACTCCTTTCGGTCGGGAATTGATGAGAAAAACATGGTCGGTCTACATCCGGGAGGAATATCTCGACCTTGCCGATCATGGCTACCGGATTCTGGCGGAAGCCGTGGAGGCCCGTCCGGAATACCGAATCGACTGTCCCGCTTTGCTTCTGTGCGGAGAAAAGGACGCCGCCGGTTCCACCAAAAGCTACAACCGCCGCTGGACGAAGGAGGACGGTCTGCCGCTGGTATGGCTGAGAAATGCGGGACACAACTCTAATACCGACGTGCCCGAGGAAGTCAACCGGCTGATTGGGGAGTTTTTGAAAAAACTGTAACTTCTATGGTAGGGCGGCTTGAGAACAAGCCGCCCTACCATGAAATAAAGCCCGCTCCGGGTGGAGCGGGCTTTACGCGTTTCATTAGCCAAAGACGCTCAGCAGGAAGCCGGCCGCAATGGCGGAGCCGATGACGCCGGCCACGTTGGGACCCATGGCGTGCATCAGCAGGAAGTTGGAGGGGTTGGCCTTCTGGCCCTGAACATTGGCAACGCGGGCTGCCATGGGCACCGCGGACACGCCGGCGGAGCCGATCAGGGGGTTGACCTTATTGCCGGTGAGCTTGCACATCACGTTGCCGCCCAGCAGGCCGCCGGCGGTGGAGATGCCGAAAGCCACAACGCCCAGAACCACGATCTTCAGGGTGTTGGCAGTCAGGAAGGTGGAGCCGACCATGGTTGCGCCCACAGCAGTGGACAGCAGGATGGTGACGATGTTCATGAGGGCGTTCTGCACGGTGTCGCTCAGACGGTCGGTAACGCCGGTCTCCTTGAACAGGTTGCCCAGCATCAGGCAGCCGATCAGAGGAGCGGTGTCGGGCAGCAGCAGAGCCACGAAGATAACGACCAGAATGGGGAAGATAATCTTCTCGGTCTTGGACACCACGCGGGTCTGCACCATCTTGATCTTCCGGTCCTCGGCGTTGGTCAGCAGATTCATAATGGGCGGCTGAATCAGGGGAATCAGGGCCATGTAGGAATAGGCTGCCACGGCGATGGCGCCCAGCAGGTGGGGAGCCAGCTTGGAAGTCAGGAAGATAGCGGTGGGGCCGTCGGCGCCGCCGATGACGCCGAGGGAGGCGGCAGTGTCATAATACCTCCCTGTCTCGGGGTCGTACTCCATCTTGTCCAGGGCCTCCCGGGTCACCAGGTCCCGGTCCGTCACCAGGCCCAGTTCCTTCAGGCAGGCGATGGTGTTCTCCATGCCGGGGCGGACGGTGATGTTGATCCAGTCGTAGCTGCTTTCGCCGTAGTCATTGGGATAGGTGAAGGACAGCTCCAGGTTCAGGGCATAGGCGCTGTTCTGGCCATTGTCAAACCAGTCGAAGTCGCCCCAGGTGCCGGCGGCGGCGTCCTGCGCCACGGCGGTCAGGAGGTCAGCGGCCTCCCGGCTGCTCAGGTCGAAGTAGTCGCCGCTGGCCTCCAGATACAGATCGCCGCCCTGGATGGTAAACCGGCTGTCTCCGGCGTGGAGGCGCTTGGCCTTCATGGCCTCGCTGTTTACCAGTTCGTCCAGCAGGCGGTCGTAGGTGCCCTCCTGCCCCATCCGGTATTTGGTCAGGGGCAGATCGTAATACCGCTCCACCTTCAGGCCGTTGTTCAGGGTGTAGATCAGGCGGATATAGGTGTAGGCCATGGTGCCGGTGTCATCGTTCACCACCGTGCTCCGCCAGTTGTCCTCATAGTTCCGGATGTACGCCTGGTCCTCCACGATGGCCTGGTGGAGGGTCCGCACCTCCTCCAGCAGGGCGTCGTCCTCACCGGGATACAGTCTATACGTATTGTCGGCGGCGTAGAACTCCACCTTCTCCACCCGGTCGATCTCCGGCACCCGCCGGGAGATGCCCAGCAGGTCAAACCGCAGGACGCAGCACAGGGCGATACAGCCCGCGGCCACCAGGACAAGGCCCTTCCAGCTGCCCCGGAACACCCGGAGGGATTTGGCGAGGAGCATGGATGCGGCGTAGTAGCCGATGGTGCCCGCCACCAGCATGCACACCACCATGGGCAGAGCGTCGTAGTAAGCGCCGTCCTGGAAGCTGCTCCAAAACAGGGCGTACAGGGCCTGGCCCCCCAGCAGAGCTGTCAGGGCCGCGATGCCAAAGCGGAACACAGGCTTCATCCAGCCCACGGCCACCACGTCACCGG
>JALFAD010000021.1 GCA_022772525.1 Clostridiales bacterium | reverse complement strand
TAAGAAGCACCCTCAGCACAGACTGATTTACCAACGGTTTACCAATGTGGATCTTACGTTTCCCTCCGATGAGTACAACAAGTTCCACAACTAATTCCTTTTCTGCCCAACAATTTGTATGGAAATTCACCAATTAACCAGACACTTTGTTGGCTATCAGGAATCGGTCTTATCCGCTAAAATAGGGTCGTCGATCAAAGAATCGATCGGAACCCAACATTTTAGAGGAGGAAACGGATCATGGCATTTTCAATTGATACGAAGGTGAAGGATTTAAGAAAGAGCGAGGCCGCCAGCGACATTATCGCGCAGTACACCTCCGGCTTTAAGACGGATCCCCAGATGAAGCTGGTGGGCGCACTGACCTTCCGCAAGCTCTGCTCCTTCCCCCAGGCCGGTCTGAGCGCAGAACAGCTGGCAGAAATCGACGAAAAGCTGAAGGCACTCGGCTAATGATGGAGAACACCGCTGCTTCACAGAAAGCAGCGGTGTTTTGTTATACTTTGCGCCCAATTTCTCCGTGAATTTGCTGAGCCTTCAGAAGAATCTGAAGCAGGAGCCGCTGTTCCGGATCCTCCAGATCACAGTTCAGCTCCCGTTTGATTCTGGCAAGGCGTTCAATCAGCGTGCTGCGGTTCAGATACAGCTTTGCCGTGGTTTTCGTTACGCTCATGTTGCAGTCCAGGTAAATACGCAGCGTTTCCATATAGCTGACCTGAGAATCCAGATCATGGCGCATGAGGTTCTGCAGCCCCTGTGTGTAATACATTTCCATTGGCAGATTTCCAATGGCATTGATTAAAAGCTCCCGGAGCGCGTAATCCCGGAATGGATAGAACATTTTGTCGGAATGAAACAGCTGACCGTTTTCAACCGCGGCACAGGCCTGATAATAATAGGGTCTGGCCTGATAGATGTCATGGAATGGGTCGCTGATTCCCACGCTGCTGTCAAAAGCGCGCAGCAACGGCGTCAGATGCTTCTGAAGGAGTGCGAGATAGCTTTCCTCCTCTGCCTGCTGCCTGGATATCTCAATAAAGCAGATCAGTGACTCATCGTATTCAAACGCGACGCTTCTGCGAAATTCATCCTCAATGGCATTGCAAAGATACTTGACCGGAAGCTGAACCAGAGGACTTCGGAACTTGATCTTTGCACAGATATGCTCCTGCTCCAGATAGGAAGTATCGATGGTTCTGCGCTGATTCAGGGTTACCTGAACGCCATCCACAATGTCCATCAGCGCCTGACGCAGTCTGCTCTGGTCACTCCCAGACACAGAGGAATACCGGCGAAGCGCAAGCTGAATCATTTCCGCAAGATAAATCGCCAACTGCTTATCACTTTCCCGGTACTTTCTGTTCCTGTAATCTATGGACAGACAGCCGGAATATTCCCCGTTCTCAAACAGATTCACATTCAATGTTGTACTTCCGGGCAGGTTCAGCAGCAGCGGCTCTCTGACATCGGTGGACATCTCATGCAATTCCATAAATTCGTTCAGAGACTCCAGAGGAAGACCTGTACTTTCCCTGCTGCCCCAGCTGATTCTGTCCATCTTTCCCAATTCGACGAAGCTGAAATCCGTATGCGCCAGATAGTGAAAATTGGAATTGAGCACCACAATGGGATTGTCGAATATCTCCCGGCTGCACTGAATCATTTCACTCAGACTCGCGGTGGTGTCAAGTATTCTCCGCAGGGATTCCTCCCATCGGTCAAAGCGGTTATAGATACGGCTGATGAGGTTAAACGCACGGCTGCTTCGGACATCCCCCCGGAGCTGAATCACGTTGCATTTCCCCTCATAGCGGGGCAGGTACACGCTGTCACCCAGCAGAAGAATCAGCGCGCCCGGTTCAATCCGGGGACGCAGAGGCAGATCCTGCGCCTTCACCAAATAAACGTGATCCGCGCGAAAACGCTCCTGTCCTTTTTCAAGGAATTCCGGGCGGAGCAGGTGCAATGCGGTTTCCTTCTGACCATGGTAAACGGCATCCAGTTCCGCCGGAAGATTGTCAAAAATCAGATTGGCATTCAGTTTCATACACACACCCCCGTTTTGTCGGATTCCCAATAGGCACGTTTCACAGTCTTTCTCTATTTCTTTTATTATATCACAGATTGCAATACATTTCCGCAGAAAATTTCTCTTTAGCCTTTCTTTCGGCACCCATCAAAATGTATGGTTTTTTTACGAAATAACCGACAGTTTGCTGTCTGTCGAAGCAATTCCCTCCCCGCTACAATGATTTCGGATATTAAGTCCGGCCCGGCTGCCGGCTAAGGGAGGTAAACATATGCCGCTGAACGACAAACTCAATCAAACAAAATGCGTCACCACCGTATGGGGAAAGCTGATCCCGGAACGGGAAGCCTACAGCTATGCGCTTCGGCACATTGCAGCTTTCACCGCAAATATCTTCCAGGTCATGCGGATTCTGGAGCCCGACTTCAACAAGCGAACCGAGGCAATCTGCGAAACATCGTATATGTTCAACATGTCTGCCTGCAGCGACGACTATAAGGCCGCGTTTTACGGCGAGTGGAATATCCCGGAGTTCTGCGACCGATGCGCCTGGCTGGGCGGTATCGTGGGCGACTCCGGCGATGAATACCAGAACATGGCAGGACGTGTAATTCAGTTCACCCGGGATCGGGTGGAAAAAGAGCTGGACGCCTGCCCCTGGGACATCGTCGGCGCGGAGCTGTGCAACATGACCACCGCCATGTTCACCGCGAACTTCGATATTGAATCCGCCGTGCCCGGTGAAAACGAGGTTTCGCTGAATATGTGCGAAGCCAGAGGCTGTGGTGATCGGAAGTGCCGCGTGGTGGCAGAACGCCGGGATACCTTCAACCTTCCCAAGCAGGGCTGGCTGGATCACATGGGCACCCCCGTTATGCCCATTCACGATACGCCGGAGGAGCGGACAGTGCGGGACGGTCAGTTCATTCGGAACGGCTGTTACTCCCAGGCCTTCGGCGAAGAGAAGTCCCTGGAATGGGCCTACCGCTGGAGCATGGAAAAGGGCTGGGTCTGGTGCGTGGCTTTCCCGCTGATTGCCATCCGCGAAATGGCAGACTCGGAAGAAGAATTTGAGCGCATCTTCAAAATCGTCTTTGCGACTGCCGGTAAAAATGAATTCATCGAGCCTTTCGCCAAAGAGGGTCTGCGCAGCTGGCTGGGTGTCCCCCATGAAATCGGCTGGAATGATCCCCGTCTGATGGGCGGATACATCAAGAACATTCTGGACACCCAGTTTGTACCCAGCGAGCTGGACGCCTTCACAAAGGATGAGGTGCGAATCAAGGTCAATGTGGAAACCTTCACCGGCCGTTTTGAGATGGCTCCCATCGACGAGCTGATTCTGGGCTATGAGACGCTGTGGCACAACATGGTCAAAACCCTGGTTTCGCCGGAATGGTCCTGCTGGTTTGAGGATAAGGATGAAGAAGAAATGACCATCGTTGTCGGCAGAAAGATCGACAAGCGCATGGTATAAGGAAGGAGGCTGACCAAAATGTTATTCCGCGAAGATTCCGTCGCACGCGCCCAGCATCAGGCTGTCCGGGAAAACGCCGGCTGGTATCGCTGGACCCACGACCTGGTGGAAGTCAAAGGAAAGGATGCACTTCCCTTTCTGGATCGCCTGTTTGTGAACAACATCGCCAAAGCCGATATTGGACGCACCAAGTATACCACCATGCTCAATGAGGATGGGAAGATCATCGACGATACCATTGTCATGCACATGGGTGAAAATCTGTACTGGGTTTCCACCCTGTACGCCCCCCAGATGGTGAGCTGGATGGATGCGCATAAGGGCGGCAGCGAGGTTGACTACCGGGATATGACCGGCGAGATGGACATGTACGCCATTCAGGGCCCCAATTCCCCTGCTGTGATGAACACGCTGCTGTCCGCTCCTGTGGACGGTCTGAAGCGTTTTCAGGTTGCCGACGGTAAGATCGGCGACATTCCCGTCATCATCCACCGCAGCGGCTTCACCGGCGAAAACGGCTTCGAGGTATACTGTGACATGGCAGATACCGCCGCGGTGAAGTCCGCCATCCGAGATGCCTGTGATGCCCACAACGCCCCTGAGGTGACCACGCTGGAGGTCTATGTCCGCAGCCTCCCGACAGAAAAGGGATTCGCTCTGCGTCAGGATATGTACCTGCTGACCCCCTATGAGTGTGGGCTTGACTGGTCCGTAGACTTAAGCAAGGACTTCATTGGTCGTGATGCCCTTGTGAAGGCGAAGGAGGCAGGCCCCAAAAAGCTTCTGGTGGGTCTTGAGTATTTGGCGGAATCCTATGAGGACATTGCCCAGATGGAGATCGTCTACTGTAAGGGTGTCCCCTGCGGCAGAGTAAAAACAGCGATTTACGGCTATACCGTGGACAAGAATATCGGCTACGCGGTAATCGACGCCCGCAAAGCGATGGAAGGCAATCGGGTTACGGTGGGCTGCAACGATTCTCCCGCCATCATTGTGAAGAAAGGCTGGATTTAACTATGAAACTGGAAGGAAAATCCATCGTGGTCACCGGCGCCTCTGCTGGTATGGGACAGGCGATTGTGACATTGTTTGCCCAGGAAGGCGCCAATATCATTGCGGTTGCCCGCAGAAAAGAGCGCCTGGATGCGCTGGCGGAAGAATTGAAGGATGCCCCCGGCAAGGTGGTACCCTATGCCGGTGATGTATCCGATCCTGCCGTGTGCGAAGGCATGATCGATGCGGCCGTCAAGGAATTCGGCCGGCTGGATGTACTGGTGAACAATGCCGGCATCATGGATGACAATACCGCCGTCGGTGATGTATCGGATGAGATGATCGAACGGCTGTTCCGTGTCAACACCTATGGTCCCCTGTACGCCATGCGAAAGGCAGTCAGAGTATTCCTGGAGCAGGATGAGGATGCGGGCAACATTATCAATGTGGCTTCCGTTGGCGCATGCCATCCCACAGCGGGTGTCGCCTATTGTGCCTCCAAGGCAGCGATTGTCTCCGCCATCCAGAACACCGCATTCATGTACATTGACAAGGGTATCCGCTGCAACGGCATCTCTCCCGGCGGTATTCTGACGGATATCCCGCTGGTCATGCCGCAGGCAAACGAATTTGGCTTTGAACGCACCGGCTCCCTGCTGGCCCACTCCCCGGAAATGGGTATGCCGGAGGACATCGCCAATGCCGCGCTGTTCCTGGCCAGCGACGATTCCCATTTCGTAAACGGCACCATCATCACCTGTGATGGCGGCTGGACGTGCTTCTAATCAATCAGGGCAACTCTTCATTGGGTGCAGGAACTGACTTGGTCAGTTCCTGCACCCGCAATTCTCTCTTTCAAGCTTTCCTAAAACTGCATTCACCCCTTGTTCGGAATGTGAAATCCGCGTCTCAGCATGACTGAGGCGCGGATTGGTTATAGGTAGAATTGGAGCATATTCCAAGATGCTTCCGGCAGAACAACGCCGCAGTCGCTGCTGACAGGCAGCTCCTTCGGGCAAACCGGCGCGGAATCAGCGGTATTGACTGTGTCCAGTGCAAAGCCTGCCATGGAAATGTGGCGCACCAGCTTTGCCTGCTCGGTCAGGTGGAACTGGCATTGCACACTGTCGCAAAGGCTTCGGTTGACAACAAACAGAGTCACCGTATGCCCGTTGGGGGACAGCACAGCGGAAACGTCCAGATAGGGAACGTTCTCACCGATGGCGCAGGCATAGGTCTCGCAGTGAACGTCTGCTTTCAATGCGGTTCCCCGTCCATTCCGGGAGGCATAAGCAAAGGGATAATAAATGGTCTGCGCCCAGGCTGCGCCGCCCGGCTCGGTCATAATGGCGGCGAGAGCATTGACCAGCTGAGCAAGGCAGGCAATTTTGACGGTATCCGCGTTATTGATCAGCGTATTCATCATACAGCCCACCAGCAGGGCATCGGCAAAATTGAACGTTTCCTCCTCAACCCTCCGCCCCACCGTCCACAGCGGGGACTCTCTCTTTTCCAGCTGCCAGTGATACCAGACGTTCCACTCATCAAAGGACAGATATACATTCTTATCGGAGTCCTTCTCCGCCTTGATCTCCTGACAGATAGCGGATACTTCTTTGATGAACCCATCCATTTCCATGCTCCTGGCAAGGAAGGTGGGTAAATCTCCATCGTTACACTGATAATACTGGTGCAGGGACAGGTAATCGACCTGCTCCCAGCAGCCCCGGAGCACGGTACGCTCCCAGCTTCCGAAGATGGGCATGGCACGCATCGAGCTTCCGCAGGCCACCAGCTCAATGGTGGGGTCAACCAGCCGCATCATTTTTGCGCTTTCCCGGGCGATGGCGGCATATTCCTCCGCAGTCTTGGCGCAGATCTGCCACGGGCCGTCCATCTCGTTGCCGAGACACCAGAGCTGGATTCCATATGGCGCTTCGTGACCATTTTTCCGACGCATATCACTATAATATGTACCGCCTGGGAAATTGCAGTATTCCACCAGATTTGCCGCATCCTGTGGCCCCCTGGTGCCCAGGTTCACGCCCATCATGGGAGCGGTTCCCGCCGTTTTGCAGAAATCCATAAACTCATCCGTACCAAATTCGTTTGGCTCCAGCGCCTGCCACGCCAGATCCAGCCGGACAGGACGCTGCTCCTTTGGACCGACACCATCCTCCCAGCGGTAGCCGGAAAGGAAATTACCGCCGGGATACCGAATCAGCGGCAGATTTAAGGGCGTAATCAGGTCGAGCACATCCTGTCGGAGTCCCTGCCTGTCTGCTGTGGGATGTCCCGGTTCGTAGATGCCGGTGTAGACGGCACGTCCCATACAGCTCCACCGGCACCACCCCAATCAGCGCGCAGGCAAAGAAGCCCTTCAGCACATTCAGGGTAGCGCCCTTGATGCTGGTTCTTCCTGACTGGGCTTCTATGGCCACCTCGAACACCGCGCCGACCACACCCACTGCGAAGAGCGCCCAGCCGAACAGGGTGAACAGCCGCACCACGGCGTTCACCCAGCTCAGGTTAAAAATCTCAGCGCCCATATTGTTCATGCTGGTGAAAAGGTCAGCCACAGCGTCAAAAACCGTGTTGTAATACTATTATCTGATAAAACTATATAGAGATAGTCCTTCGACATATCCAGATTGTCCTTATGCTCCTGGGGGATTGCGTCCCGCAGGAACAGGGAGTGCATCACCAGAGGGCAGATGGGCTGATACCCGGCGTCATAGACAGCGCGGCAATACTTCGCCGCCAGCTTCATGTTTTCATCAGTGCTTTCGCCCCAGTGGGCGGTAATATACGCGAGAGGCCTTTTCAATTTTCCTTCCTTTCTCCCGGCGTCCGGACACAAAAAAAGCGGCTCACCAGGAGCCGCCAAAATCGTAGTTGTATTGCATGGTACATTGATTGTCCAGAGTGGACACGGAATTGAACAGGGATGCCAGCAGATAGGCTCTGGTATTGCGAACCTGGGTGCGGTTGTCCGCGATCCCCTCCATGACACGGGCAATGTGCATGGCAGTTATCTTGGAGAACCGTTCCTGCACATAGGCGGTGGGGTATTCCGCATCCCTGCCGATCCGAATGGAGGGGCTAGGTCAGCATCAGCTTGGGCAGGCGGCGGATCAGCTGACATCCCGGATGCACCATGGCGTTTACGGCTTCCTGGTAGGTCACGGCCCCGGCTTCAATGCGTTCTGTGATATACGGGCAGATCTTGTGCGGACATTTCTTTCTGCCCCGGTACTCCGTGCAGAGTTTGCAGTCCACATCTTCTTTCTTGTAGGTAAATCTTCGGATGTACATGAAACCTCCTGTGGTTGACATAAAAATAACCGGGCAAGCAAAAGCCTGTCCG
>JALFAD010000020.1 GCA_022772525.1 Clostridiales bacterium | reverse complement strand
GTCCTGAGCCAGGATCAAACTCTCAAAAAATTGTATCTTAAACCTCTTCAGGCTTAAAATCATTTTTTGAATAATTTGCTTCTAGCATAATTACTCAAGAATTTTCGTTGGCTGTTTTTCGCTTACGCTTAAACAATCCATAATTGTCCAAGGTGTTAATTTCGTCTTTACGTTATTCAATTTACAAGGTACAGACATGTTCCGGCTCGTCATTTCTGGCTCGCTGTGAACTCGTTTACTCTATCACATCTTGTAGACTTTGTCAAGAACTTTTTTCGATCTTTTTCGCGGTTTTTCAAGCTGTGACGCTGCGCTCCAAGCGTTCGCTTTTCATCACGCAACTTTTTGAGTTTACCTCAACAAGTTTCATTTGTCAAGAACTTCTTTCAAATTCCTTCAAATTACCCTCGTTTTCGGCATGATTTTGCTGCCCTCGCGGACAGCTTCGATATAATACCATCTCCTCTCCCTTTTGTCAAGCTCTTTTTCACAAATTCTGTCATAATTTTTTGTATGCTTTGCACGTGCACATCTGCGCACATTCTGTAGACATTTTTTAGAATTGACTGGACAGATGGTCGCTGATTTCCGTCAAGGCGTCTCCCGCGTCTATGCTGCTTTCCTCTTTCAGCGCCAAATCCCCCAGGCTCAGCATCCCGCAAAGCTTCCCGTTTTCTGTCACCGGCAGCCGCCGGATCTGCCTTCTGCCCATCAGGCCTGCCGCCAATCCCAAATCCATATCCGGCGGCGCGGAAACAACCCCGGTCGTCATAATGGCTTTCACCGGCGTGGTGGACGGGGAACGTCCCGCCGCGAGACATCTGGTCACAATGTCCCGATCTGTCAGCAGGCCGCACATCCGTCCATCGTTTCCGCATACCGGTAATGCCCCAATATTGCTCCGTTCCAGCATCCGCGCCGCCACAGCGACCGTTTCCTCCGGATGAATGCGAATTACCGGAGTTGACATAATATCCCGAATCTTCATAAAAATCCCTCCTGATGCGGAGTATCTCCCGCACAGGAGGGATTTATACATTATAATTGGTATATTACTCGACCAACAGCTCCGCAATCTGAATGGCGTTGGTGGCAGCGCCCTTACGCACCTGGTCTCCGCAGCACCACAGGCACAGGCCGTTATCGTCGGTCAAATCCGGGCGGATACGGCCCACAAAGACGATGTCCTGATTGGAGGTATCCAGGGGCATGGGGTACTGTTTGTTCTTCAGATCATCCACCAGCTTCACGCCGGGGGCGTCCTTCAGAACCTCCCGGGCCTGCTCCACGGTAACGGGCCTATCAAAGTGTACGGACACGGAAATGGAGTGGCTGCGCACAACGGGGACGCGAACACAGGTGCAGCTGACCTTCAGCTCGGGCAGGTGCATGATCTTCCGGCCCTCGTTCTGCATCTTCATTTCCTCGCTGGTGTAGCCCTCGAACTGCTCGCCGCCGATCTGGGGGATCAGGTTGTAGGCAATCTGGTGGGAGAATACCTTCGGCTCGTAGGTTTCGCCCTTGCGCAGGGCCTCAACTTCATTCATCAGTTCGATGGGGCCGCCGGCGCCCGCGCCGGAAACAGCCTGATAAGTAGAAGCGGTCATGGTCCTGATGGGGGACAGCTGATTCAGGGCGTTGACGGCGGTGACGGTGATGATGGTGGAGCAGTTGGGGTTGGCGATGATGCCGCTGTGCCAGCGCACGTCCTCTGGGTTGATTTCCGGCACGATCAGGGGCACCTTGGGATCCAGGCGGAAAGCGGAGGAATTGTCCACAAAGACAGCGCCGGCCTTGACAATGGCAGGGGCGAACTTCTGGGCAATGTCGTTCTCAGCCGCGCCCAGAACAATGTCCACGCCCTCGAAGGCGGTATCGCAGGCTTCCTGAATGGTCACGTCCTCGCCCTTGAACTTTACGGTCTTGCCAGCGGAGCGGGCGGAAGCCAGAGGAATCAGCTTCCCCACAGGGAAGTTTCGCTCAGCCAGGATTTTCATCATTTCCTGTCCCACGGCGCCGGTTGCGCCCAGAACAGCGACAGTATACAGTTTCATTTTGATTTCCTCCAAAATTATCAGGTAGGGCGGCTTGCCCTCAAGCCGCCGCGTGGTAACTGCCGTTTGCGCCCTGCGGCGCACGGCGGCTTGAGGGCAAGCCGCCCTACAGAAAGCGTTATTTCGTCACAAAGCTGTTGTACAGCACGCGAATGGCTTCCTTGAAGTCCTTGTTATCCACGCCGAAGATGATGTTCAGCTCGTCAGGACCCTGGTTGATCATGCGGATGTTGATGCCGCTTTCGCCCAGCGCGGCGAAAATCTTGCCGGAAATACCGGGACGGAAAGCCATCTTCCGGCCCACGGCGGCAACTACCGCAATCTGGTGGTGCACATCCAGCGTATCAGGCTGAGCTTCCTTCTTGATCTCCGCCATGATGGTATACAAATCCTTTTCAATGGCGCTGGTGGGCAGCACAACAGATACGTTGTCGATGCCGTTGGGCACATAGTCCACGGAGATACCGTGGCGCTCCAGCACGGTGAGCACCTTGCGCAGAACGCCCACCTGATTGCTCATGCCCCGCTTGCTCAGGGAGATAATGGAAAAGTCCTTTTTGCCGGTAATGCCGGTGATAAACCGGTCCGGGTCATGGTCGCAGCTGAATTTCTCCTGAATCATGGTGCCGGGGGCGGAAGGATCGTTGGTATTGCGGATGTTCACGGGGATGTTCTTTTCCCGGACAGGGAAGATGGAGTCCTCATGGAGCACCTGAGCGCCAGAGTAGCTCAGCTCCCGCAGCTCGTCGTAGGTCACCTCGGGAATGGCCTGGGGATCGTCCACGATCCGGGGATCCGCCATGAGGATGCCTGACACGTCGGTCCAGTTCTCGTAAACATCGGCGTTCAGTGCCGCCGCCGCCAGTGCGCCGGTGATGTCGCTGCCGCCCCGGGAGAAGGTGTGGATGGTGCCGTCGGGCATGGAGCCGTAGAAGCCGGGGATCACCACGCCGTAGCCCAGAATCACCTGACTGTTCAGCGCCTCATAAGACGCTTCCTCGTTGACGGTGCCGTCCATATTGAATTTCACCCAGTCCGCCGCATCCACAAACTGGAAGCCCAGATAGGCAGCCATCAGCTTGGCAGAGAAATACTCCCCCCGGCTGACCAGCTCCTCCTGAGAAATATCCTTGGCATCAATGCGGTGCTTAAGCAGCTCCAGGTCCACTTCGATGGGCAGATCAAGGCCCAGTTCGTCCCGGATATCGATGTAGCGGTCCGCAATGGCGTCAAAAATGGTGGAGCAGTCCACGCCGTACTGGATGTGGGCGTAGCACAGGTACAGAAGGTCGGTCAGCTTGTGGTCGCCGCTGAACCGTTTGCCTGCGGCGGAAACCACCACGACTTTGCGCTCAGGATCCGCCATCAGAATGTTCCGTACCTTACGGTACTGCCCGGCGTCCGCCATGGAGCTGCCGCCGAATTTCACTACTTTCATTGGTCTTTCCTCTCTTTTGTCTGTATGGGCGTAAATCGCTACATCCATAGGATGTGGGGGGGTGCCCGCGGGCGGTTAATGGCCGCCCCTACAAATTACTCTTTGACAGCCGCGATGAAGGCGTCGGGATTCTCCTTCAGCCAGGCGTGCATTTCGCTAACGGCAACGGGAGCGGTCACCACCGCGTCGCCCCAACGTTCTTCCACTTCGCCCTGCCAGCCGCCCCGGACGTAGTAGCGGAGCTTGCCGGAATTGTCGGCAGATACGGTCTCGCCGTAGGGGGCGTAGAAGCCGCGGCCCGCCAGAATGTCCACCAGGTCCTCCACCACATTATATGCGGTGGGATACCGGCCCGCGCCCTGACCGTAGAAGCTCATGCGCTCGGAGGTCTCGCCCACAAAGGTAATCAGGTTGTAGTTCATAGGCACGGCGGCCTCCAGCTCACCGGCCTTCACCAGCGTGGGCTGGACGTAGACGCTGTATCCGTCGCCCACCCGCTTGCCGGTGGAAATCAGCTTGCACACAAGGCCGTGGGCCTTGAAATTCTCCACGTCGGCGGCGGTGATCTTGCGGATGCCAGCCACGGGGACGCTGGCCTTATCCACCGTCACACCAAAGGCGATGTTGGCCGACAGAATCACCTTATGCCAGGTGTCGATGCCGTCCACATCGGTGGAGGGGTTGGCCTCTGCGTAGCCCAGAGACTGGGCCTGCTTCAGGGCCTCGTCATAAGAAAGGCCCGTGCGGGTCATGTTGTCGAGAATATAGTTGCAGGTGCCGTTCATAATGCCGCCGACTTCGGTGATTTTCTGCACCCGGCGGGCACGCTCCAGCTCGCTGAGCCAGCCGATGCCGCCGCCGACCGCAGCGGTGCAGCGGAAGGAGATGCCCTTTTCCTTCATCAGAGGCAGCAGCTCGTCATAGAAGGTGCACACCAGCGCCTTGTTGGAGGTGACCACATTCTTGCCCGCCTCCATAGCGGCCCGAACGAATTCATAGGCCGGGTGCAGGCCGCCCATGGCCTCCACCACGGTGTCGATGGTTTCGTCCTCGGTAATGGCGCGGATGTCCTTGACTGCCTCCGCGTCGGGCAGTTTGATGTCTTCCAGGCACAGAACCTTGACGACCTGCATATCGTCCCGGGTTTCCGTGATTTCGTAAACGCCGCGGCCGACCACGCCGAAGCCAAGCAATCCGATTTTCATAAAGAGACCTCCCTGTTTTCCGGGGAATTCGGCAGGATGCGCAAAAGAATTGTATCCAAGCCGAAAACACTTGCTTTTTGACGAAAAACAGTATATCATATCCCTGTGAAAATTGCAACTGCATCAAAAAGCCAAGGTTTTTGTTGGATTTTTCCGCTTTTTGTGCAATACGCAACAAACAATTTGGCGTTTTGCCGAGGTCGCTTGGTTCCCCTTGCGGGGGAGCCAAAGCTGCAATATAAATAATTCCATTTCAGGAGGTTGCTATGCTTTATCATTCCACCCGGGGGAGAAGCCGCCCCGTTGACAGCGCCGAAGCCGTTCTGGAGGGCCTTGCCCCTGACGGCGGACTGTATATGCCCGAAGAATTGCCGGAATTTGACTGGAAGGACTGTCTTACCGGCAGCTCTATGGATATGTCCGCCAAAATTCTCTCCGCCCTGCTGCCGGACATTCCGAATATGCCCAAACTGGTCAGGCGGGCCTACACCGGCAAGTTTGAAACCGAGGATCTGACCCCCACCGTTCCCGTGGGCGATTTCTCTGTGCTGGAGCTGTTCCGGGGGCCTACCTCCGCCTTTAAGGACGTAGCCCTTTCCATGCTGCCCCAGCTGCTGACCGCCGCGAAAAAAGTTAAGGGCATGGAAAAGGATATTCTCATCCTCACCGCCACCTCCGGCGACACCGGCAAGGCCGCGCTGGAGGGCTTCCACGATGTGCCCGGCATTCGCATCTGCGTGTTCTATCCCGACGGCGGCGTTTCTCAGGTGCAGAGGTCACAGATGGTGACGCAGGAAGGAAACAACGTGGCGGTCTGCGCCGTTCGGGGCAACTTTGACGACGCCCAGACCGGTGTGAAGAACATTTTCGCCGCCTGTCAGGACAGAGAACTGCCCTTCGCCCTGTCCAGCGCCAACTCCATCAATATCGGACGGCTGGCCCCCCAGATCATGTACTATTTCCGGGCCTACCGGGACCTGCTGGACGCGGGAAAAATCCGGCTGGGCGACGAGGTGAACTTCTCCGTTCCCACCGGCAATTTCGGCGACATTCTGGCGGGCTATCTCGCGAAAAAACTGGGCCTGCCCGTGGGGAAGCTGATCTGCGCGTCCAACGCCAACAACGTGCTCACCGACTTTATCCGCACAGGCATCTATGACCGCCGCCGCCCCCTGCTAAAGACCACCTCTCCCTCCATGGACATTCTGGTGTCCTCCAATCTGGAAAGGCTCCTGTACCTGCTGTCCGAGGATACCGAGCTGGTTGCAGACCTGATGAAAAAGCTGAACACCGAAGGGGCCTACACCGTTCCCGCCGAGCTGATCGAGAAGATTCAGGGCGAATTTTGGGCCGCTTACTGCGACGATGCCCGAGCTGCGGAAATTATGGACCGGGTTTACAGGGAGTTGGGCTACCTGTGCGATCCCCACACCGCCTCCGGCTGGGCTGCTGCCGAGGATTATGTCAACCAGACCGGTGACAAGCGTCCCATGGTGGTGCTGTCCACCGCTTCTCCCTACAAGTTCCCCGCTGCCGTCCTCACCGCCATCGGCGGAGACACCTCCGGCAGCGAGTTCGACCAGATGGCCCGGCTGTCCACAGTCACCGGCGTACCCGTGCCCAAAAACCTCGCCTCCTTGCAGGGCAAGGAAGAACGACATACCGGCGTCATCGATAAGGACAAGATGCTGGACTATGTGCTGAGCCTGTAAGGCGAACCCGTAGGGGCGCTCATCGGGCGCCCGCGGGCGGCCAATGGCCGCCCCTACAATGAAATACAGGAGAAATCGCAATGAAACGAGTAACCATTCGCGTTCCCGCCACAACCGCCAACCTCGGGCCGGGCTTTGACGCCTTCGGCTGCGCCCTGAGCCTGTACACCGACGTGACCTTCGAGGAGACCGAGGCGGGCCTTGAAATCACCGGCTGCGACGAAGCCTTCACCGGCCCGGACAATCTGGCCTACACCTCCTACTGCGCCGTGCTGAACACCATGAGCGAGGAAGTGCGGGGCGTGAAAATCCACATCGACGCCCACATTCCCATCTGCCGCGGCCTTGGCTCCTCCGCCGCCCTGCTGGTGGCGGGTGCCATGGGCGCTAACGTGCTCCGGGGCAATAAGCTGTCCACTCAGGGTCTCCTCAACATCACCAACGCCATGGAGGGCCACCCGGACAACCTGGCCCCGGCCTTCTACGGCGGACTGACGGCCTCCATGGTGGACGGGGGCCTTCCCGTCTGCGTCAGCTTCCCGCTGCATCCCGGCTGGGAATTTCTGGCGCTGGTGCCGGAATTTAACCTGCCCACTACACTGGCAAGAAGCGTCCTGCCAGAGCAGGTAAACCGGGCCGACGCCATTTACAACATCTCCCACGGTGCGCTGGTGCTGAAGGCACTGGAAAAGGGGGACGAAAAGCTGCTGCGAAACGCCATGCAGGACCGGCTCCACCAGCGCTACCGTAAGGAATTGATTCCCGACTACGAAAAAATCGAGGCGCTGGTACGCACCACCGGGGCGGCCTTCTGCCTGTCCGGCGCCGGCCCGACCCTGCTGTGCATCACCCGCAACCCCGGCTTGCAGGAAAAGCTGGAAGCCAAGCTGAACGCCGTCACCGAGCACAGCTGGCAGATGCTCCCCCTGCACGTGGAGTTCCAGGGGGCGCACGTTATCTCCGATGAATAACAAAAACCGCCGCTGTCGCGGCGGTTTTCTGTTTTTAGGTCAGATCCTCACCAAGAACGTATTTCCTGGCGGGGGTCTTCATGAGAACCACGCCGATCACCAGCAGAATCAGCATATCCGGCAGCATATACGCACCGTTGTACAGGGCGGAGTAGAACCAGGGAGTGGTCATGGTCATATTGAAGAAGGTCTCGGGCATGTACTCGGCCCAGATGGTGGCGCCCACCACATAGTGAATGAGGAACCGGGCCACGCAGGCCACGATTGTGGCGGGCACGAACTTGCCCTTGAACAGGCCCGCAAGGCCCAGCACGGTGTAGGCGAGGATGAAATCGCCGATGATGCTCTGCCAGCCGATGGCGATGCCGCCCTCAAACAGGGTCTGGAACACAGCGTGGGCAAAGGCCACCACCACGCCCGGGCCGAAGCCCCAGCGGACGCAGAACAGAATGATGGGCAGCATGGCCAGGTCTACGGAGCCGCCCCAGGGCATTTTGTACAGGGGCAGGAAGCTGAGAATTTCCGCCAGCGCGATGCACAGCGCGCCCTCGGTCAGCATCCGCACCTTACGATGGGAATTGTTCATAAGAATACCTCCAAAATTAGATAGAAACTCTGATTCAGAGTTTCCATAATAAAAATCGCATTGCAAACCCGTCTCAGGATGCAATGCGATACCTTTTTCGGTATTCTGATCTTTCCCTCCGACGGTACTAGCCGTATCAGGTTCACGGGTCAGAGCCAGCAGGCTCACTCTCAGCCGGATGCATCCGGCCCCCCGAAGACGTATTTGCTTTGCGCTGGGGATAGTATAGCGAAACAAGTCGAAAATGTCAAGTCAGAAGTATAATTCGGTGGCGAGGTTCCCGTGGACGTACAAGCAGACCGCCTTGCGCACAAAATCCTCGGTCACACCGAAGCGCTCTGCCAGCTCCCAGATCTCCGTGCAGCCCTCCGCCACGGCTCTGTCCAGATCGTCTACCGGAATCAGGGTCTGGATGGCCCATTTATTGGCCTGATTCTCATGCCGCTGGCGGCAGTCCACGGCGGCGTAGCGGTTATAGAAGCTGCCGGTGACGCAGTGGCCCAGCTCGTGGCTCAGGTGCACCCGCTCCTGCGCGCCGCCGTCCCGCACGCCCGCATCCATGCCGATGAAGCACCTCCCCTGCTCGTCCATCAGGGACATGGAGCCGGTATTTGGCAGAGGAAACGCGAAAATGGGAATATTCTGTTGCTGGGCAAGGCCATACAGAACGGGGATTTCCATGGTTACTCCTTCTTTTCCGCCTCCCGCTGACGGACAAAGGCGGCAAACTGTTTCACCTCTTCGTACATAGCGTCGGTGATCTCCCTGTCGCCGCCGAAGAGGGCGAATTTGATATCGTCATCGCTCACACTGGGCCGGGGTTCTTCCTGCCCGGTGAGCAGGTAGTCGGTGGTGACGCCAAGGTATGCCGCCAGCTTGGCTGCGGTGGTGCCGTTGGGCTTGCCGCCGGCCTTCCATTTTGCCACCGCGCTGCGGTTCAGGCCGATGTCTGTGCAGGCCCGGTAAACGCTGATCCCCTTCGCTTCACACAACGCCTGAAATCTGTCAAAAAACACAAAAGCTCCCCCTCACACTTTGTGCAATTCGCAGAAGATTACTAAAGTAATCGATTTATGGGTTGACAGTGTTCTTAAGTGGTGGTATGATTCTGTCAGAAAGTTACTTTAGTATTCATTCTCTGCTGATTATTGTTTTAACCGAACTAATCATAGCATATTTGCATACTAAAGTCAACTGCTCTATCGGATTTTGTCGGATACTTCTGTGTGTTACAAAATGTTACCATAGAAACCGTCCAACAAAACGGGTACAATTCATTTTTACAGGAGGACTTTTTATGCGTGATTTGGAATTGCAGGTAGACACTCTGATGCGGCTGTGCACCGCAGAAACTCCCACCGAACAGGCACTGGCGAAGCAGGCCCTGCGGCAGCTGATGGAGTACCCTCAGCTGGCCCGGAAGGATCCGGAATATCAGATCCGGCAGATTCTGCTGGAGCTTGGCACCCCGGACCATCTGGTGGGCCACCCCTATGTGGTGGAGGCGGTGCTCATGGCGGTGGAAAACCGGTACTACATCAATAACATCACCTTCGGTCTGTACCCCCAGATTGCCGCCAAGTTCGACACCACCGCCTCCCGTGTGGAGCGGGGCATCCGCCACCTCATCGAGGTGACCTGGACCCGGGGCGATATGGACGTGCTGTGCCGCTACTTTGGCAACACCGTCAGCCCCGACCGGGGCAAGCCCACCAACGGGGAGTTCATCGCCCGGCTTACCAATGTGGTGCAGCAGCGCATGAAGGAGGCGGCATAAAAACACAGCCCGGACGAAAATCCGGGCTGTTCCTATTTCATAACGCTGCAATGGGTAATGCCGTAATATTGAAAACACCGGATGGCGTGGGCGTCTATCCGCTCCCCGCTGACTACGATGGGCACCGCCGGGGGGCAGCCAACCGTCGCCGCCGCGAGGATTCTTCCCTCACTTTCCGCTACGGGAACCGTCTCCATGGGGGAGAGCATGGCCTCCCTGGTCGAGCACACCCGCTGGCATGGTGAAAATACCGGCGGTTTTTCCGAAATCGGCGTCTTTCGGGGGATGGTCAGCAGAGCCGTTTCCAGCGCGTCCAACTCCGATTGCCTGTTCTCAGGCGTGAGCATCAGCACCAGAAAATCCGGGTCGGCAAACTCGCTGACAATGTTCTGTTTCCGTAAAGACCGGGCCAGTTCCTGTCCCGTATAACCGTAGGGCTTGGCGGAAACGGTAATTTTCAGCGGCTCCTGACCGTACAGTACATAGCCGTGCTCTGTCAGTTTCTTTTTGGCTGCGTTTACACGGGGGACAAATTCTTTTAATTTGTTCGCCAACTGCGCAAGGCTGGGGTTTGCCCCGTCCAGAGACTGCAAAATCAGGTAAGACGGGCTGGTGGAGCCGAACAGTGCAAGGGCGCTTTTCGCCCAGTCCCGGAAGAGCGAGGTAACGTGCAGATAGGCCCCGCCGGTGAGCACCGGCAATGTCTTGTGGGCGGAATCACAGCAAAGGTCAGCCCCCAAATCCATGGGGTGCCGGGAGGGTCCCAGGAATTTCAGATACGCCCCGTGGGCGTTGTCTACCAGCAGCAGCGCCCCGTGCCTGTGGCAAACCTCGGCGATTCCGGCAATATCCGACACGTTTCCCAGATAATCCGGGCTGGTCAGGTACACCGCCGTGGCCTTTTCCGATTGCAGGGCCGTTTCTACGTCCTCCGGGGTCAGGCCACAGGACAAATAGGAGCCGCCATCCTTCGGGTACAGCCACATGACGTCAAAGTCCAGCAGCGCCGCTCCCGTGAGAAAGGTTTTGTGGGCGTTGCGCCCGGCGGCGATTACCGGCGGTTTTCCACGCTCCTTTGCCCACACCAGTGCCAGATACAGCATGGCCCGGATACACTGGGAGGAACCTTCCGTGGAATAAAACGTGGGGCAACCGAACAGACGGCTTGCGTTTTCCTCGCTTTTTTGGATGATGCCGCTGGCCTCATACAGGCTGTCCGCCCCGTCGATTTCCGTGATATCCAGATGTTCCACGCCAAGCAGGTTTTTCCCCTTGTGTCCCGGCATATGCAGGCGGATGGTGTCGCTTTCGGCGTATTTCCGGACAAACTCGCAGATGGGCGTATCCATTTATTCCCCCAGTGCCCGGTGGGCGGCAACCATGATAGCGCACTCCATGCGCTTGCGGAACAGCTTGCAGCCGTTCTCATAGACACCGGTGACAGAGCCGGTGGCGTGGTAGGCGTTGGCAGCGCATCCGCCGGAGCAGTAAAGCCTTGCCCAGCAGTCCCGGCACTCGGGGTGGGCGTAGACGTTGCAGGCGGCGAATTCGCTCTGAATTTCGGTGTTGGTCACCCCGTCCCAGATGTTGCCCAGCTTGAACCGCTCCTCCCCCACGAACTGATGGCAGGGGTACAGGTCGCCCCAGGGGGTCACCGCCATGTACTCCGTGCCGCTGCCGCAGCCGGAAATCCGCTTGTAAATGCAGGGGCCGCCGGTGAGGTCAATCATATAATGGTAGAAGGTGAAGGGCCTGCCCTCTTTGTCCCGCTCCAGCATCAGCTCCGCCAGTTTTTCATACTGCTCCATGACGATGGGCAGGTCTTCCTCCGTCAGGGCGGAGGGGTCGCCCGCGGCGCAGACCACCGGCTCCATGCTCAGCTCGGTGAAGCCCAAATCCAGCATTTGCTGAATATCCTTGAGAAAGTCGGGGTTAAAGTGGGTGAAGGTTCCCCGCATATAGTAGTCCTTCCCACCCCGGGCTTCCACAAACTTCTGGAACTTGGGCACAATCTTCTCCCAACTGCCATTTCCGGCGTAGTCCACCCGGAAGCGGTCGTGGATTTCCTTCCGTCCGTCCAGGCTCAGCACCACGTTGCTGCACTCTCTGTTGGCCCACTCGATGACATCATCATCCACCAGCACGCCGTTGGTGGTGAGCGTGAAACGGAAATTCTTTCCCTTTTCCTTCTCGATGCTCCGGGCGTAGGCCACCAGATCCTTCACCACCTGGAAGTTCATCAGCGGCTCACCGCCGAAGAAGTCCACCTCCAGATTCCGCCGGGTGCCGGAATGTTCCACCAGGAAATCCAGCGCCCGCTTGCCCACCTCAAAGGACATCATTGCCCGTTCGCCGTGGTACTTGCCCTGACTGGCGAAGCAGTAGGAGCAGTTTAAGTTGCAGGTGTGGGCGACATGCAGGCACAGGGCCTTCACCACCCCGGCGGTTTTCTGCTTAAGCTTACCCGCCATGGGTGCGAAGGTGTCGGGGGTGAACAACTTGCCCGTGTCCTTTAATTCCACCACCTGCCCATAACATTCTTCCAGTTCTTTTTCGGTCAGGCTGGGATATTTCGACCCCATGGCCCGAAGCACTTCCTCCCGGCTATGGGTTTCAAACAAGGCGATGATGTCATAGGCGACCTCGTCCACCACGTGCACCGCGCCAGAGCATACATCCAGCACGATATTGTAGCTGCCTAATTGATACTGATGAATCATTCTATATCTCCTTCATAAAAAATGCCGCCTTCCGGCGGCATCCTTGTGCAATTACTTGCTTTCCTTGGCGCTCTCGCACTTCTGGTTGGCAATGCCGCAGCTGGTCTTGCAGGCGGACTGGCAGGAGGTCTGGCACTCGCCGCAGCCGCCGTTTTTGGCGCTGTCGCACAGGTTGCGGGTCTCGATGGTCTTGATGTGCTCCATGGTTTTCACCTTCCATATGCAGAATTCTTCCCGCTCACTTTATCATAACCGCTTGAGACTGTCAATCATATTTTTCATATTTTACACGCAAATGGAATTTATGCGGGGACAGGGTTCTGCAAATTTCGCAATGTGCTTCCCCTATAATATTGTAGGATTGGAGGGACAAATTTGAATGTTCTGAACATGGAATCCGGGCAGGCGGTGATGTGGCTCATCGGCGGCGTGCTCATCTATCTCGCCATCGCCAAAAAAATGGAGCCTGCCCTGCTGCTGCCCATTGGCTTTGGCGCCATTCTCATGAACCTGCCCGGTTCCGGGGCGGCGGCGGTGCTCCGGCGGCTGTTCGAGCTGGGCATTGCGGAGTATGAACTGTTTCCCCTGCTGCTGTTTCTGGGCATCGGGGCCATGATCGATTTTCAGCCCCTGCTGGCAAACCCAAAGCTGATGCTTTTCGGCGCGGCGGCCCAGTTCGGCATTTTCTTCACCCTGTGTCTCGCGTCCCTGCTGGGGTTTCCGCTGAAGGACGCGGCATCCATTGCCGTCATCGGCGCGGCGGACGGCCCCACCTCCATCTATGTGGCTACGGTATTGGAAAGCCGTTATCTGCCCGCCATTCTGGTGGCCGCCTACTCCTACATGGCGCTGGTTCCCATCATCCAGCCGCCGGTGATTCGGCTGTGCACCACCAGCGCGGAGCGGAAAATCCGCATGGATTACAAAGGAAAGCCCGTATCCAAAACCACACGGATTCTCTTTCCCATTTTGGTAACGCTGGTGGCGGGGCTGGCAGCTCCCGACGCGGCGGCGCTGATTGGTTTTCTCATGTTCGGCAATCTGCTGCGGGAGTGCGGCGTGCTGGATTCCCTGTCGGACACCGCCCGGAACGTGCTGGCGAATTTAGTCACGCTGCTGCTGGGGCTGTCCGTGTCCGCCCAGATGACGGCGGAGGCTTTCCTCCGGCCCGAAACCCTGATGATTCTGGGGCTGGGGCTGGTGGCCTTTATCATGGACACTGTTGGGGGTATCTTCCTTGCCAAATTCATGAATCTGTTCTGCCGGGAAAAGCTCAATCCCATGATCGGCGCGGCGGGAATCTCCGCCTTTCCCATGTCCGCCCGGGTGGTGCACAAGCTGGGGCAGCAGGAGGATAAGCAGAATTACCTGCTGATGCAGGCCGTGGGTGTCAATGTCTCCGGGCAGATCGCGTCTGTCATCGCGGGCGGACTGATTCTGGCGCTGGTGCGCCGAATGGGAGGGTAAAGGATGCGGTTGGATTTATTGCTGCAGGCTCTGCCGGTTGCCGGGGCCGGGATCGCCGGGGTGTTCCTCGTCACCGGGGTGCTGATTGGGGCGGTGGCGGTGCTGAACCGTGTGACGGGAAAAAAGTACTCGGGAGCGTTTTAAGTGAAATAGTTTGCTGGCGCAAAATGTGAAATAATCCCTTCGGGATTGTGAAATTTTCCGCTTTGCGAAAAGTGAAATGAAATAAATCCCTCACGCGCCGCAGCGCATTTCACATTGCGAAGCAATATTTCACGCTGGTCAGGCATTTCACAAATCCCGAAAGGGATTTATTTCACTGAAAAAAGCACTTGCCAAAGGCAAGTGCTTTTTTCTGGAGCAGGGTACGGGAATCGAGAACACTATTGTGCCGCCGTCGTCCAGCCGTCGGCGGGCAGATGCCCACCGGGCATCTGCATTTAGATGGGTTCGATCCCCGCCTTCATTTCCCAAAAGAGAACAGCACCCCGGTGGGGTGCTGTTCTCTTTTGGAGCAGGGTACGGGAATCGAACCCGCCTCTGTGGCTTGGGAAGCGACCGTTCTACCGATGAACTAACCCTGCGTTGTGGGGCCATTATAGCAGACCCCAGAAGAAAAATCAATAAGAATTTGTCGTTATACCCCCAAAAGCGTCTTGGCGAACAGGAAGTACACCAGCAGGCTCAGGGCGTCCACGATGGTGGTGATGAAGGGGCTTGCCATCACCGCCGGGTCAAAGCCCAGCCGCTTGGCTAGCAACGGCAGGGAGCAGCCCACAAATTTCGCGATGACCACCGTCACGCACAGCGTCAGGCTCACCACGCCGTCCACCAGAAGGTTAATGCTGGTATTGCCCATGAGCAGCCGGTCAACCAGCAGAATTTTCAGGAAGCACACCGCCGCCAGCGCGACGCCGCAGAGCACTGCGGTACGGGCTTCCTTCCAGATGACCCGGAAGATGTCGGTGAATTTCAGCTCGTCCAGACTCAGGGCGCGGATGACCGTAACAGAGGACTGGGAGCCGCAGTTGCCGCCTGTGTCCATCAGCATGGGGATGAAGGCCGTCAGGGCGGGCAGCAGTGCCAGCGCCTCCTCAAAGGACGTAATGATCATGCCCGTAAAGGTAGCCGACACCATCAACAGCATCAGCCAGGGAATGCGGTGTCGGAACAGGTCGAAGGGAGTGCTCTTGAGGTAGGTCTTCTCCGAGGGCGTCATAGCCGCCATGATTTCCATATCCTCGGTAGCCTCTTCTTCCATGACGTCCATGGCGTCGTCGAAGGTCACGATACCAACCATCCGGTGCTCGCCGTCCACCACGGGCAGGGCCAGAAAGTTATACTTGCTGAACATCCGGGCCACTTCCTCCTGATCGGTCTGGGTGGTGACGCAGATCAGGTTGGTGATCATCAGGTCTTCGATTTTATCCTCGTCATCCTCCGCCAGCAGCAGATCCTTCACTGTAACCAGACCGATGAGGGTCCGGTCCGGGGCGGTGACGTAGCAGGTATAGATGGTCTCCTTGTCCACACCCTGCCGCCGGATGCGCAGGATGGCCTCGCCCACGCTCATGCCGGGCCGCAGGGAGACATACTCCGTGGTCATAATGGAACCGGCGGAGTTTTCGGGGTAGCGCAGAATCTGGTTGATGGAGTGGCGCATTTCCGGGTCTGCGTGGGTCAGGATCCGCTTGACAACGTTGGCGGGCATTTCCTCCACAAGATCCGCCGCGTCATCCACATACAGCTCGTCCAGGACTTCCTTTAACTCGTTATCCGAGAAGCTGCGAATCAGCAGTTCCTGGGCCTCCGGCTCCATTTCCACAAAGGTCTCCGCCGCCAGCTCCTTTGGAAGCAGCCGGTACATCAGCGGAATCTGCTTTTCCTCCAGACAGTTGAACAGCCCCGCCACGTCGCTGGGATTCATGGTGACGAGAATGTCCCGCAAGGTGGCGTACTTCTTGTCCTCCAGCATGGTGAGGACTGCTTTTTCTACAATTTCAAAACGCTCAGCCATGATTTCCCTCCTATTATTTTTGATTTAATAAGAGGCAATTCTACTCTGGTTTACGCAGGCAGGCCCATCACAGAGCCTAAGCTACTTCGACCGGGTATATTGCCACTGCCGCCGGCATCCATGGTGGTCCCTCCTTTTGCACATAGTTATAATTATTTTACCCGCATTGGGAGCAAATGTCAACCTTGACGGAAGGTTTTTTCCGGCGTAAAATAAAGAATTGACAATTGAAAATTGACAGTTGACAGTTGTTTTCTGCAAACGACATATCTCAAATATTATTCATCCCGAAGGGATTCCGTAATTGTCAATTGTCCATTGTCAATTGTCAATTTCATACCCGAGGTATTACCATGATTCGTATCGCAACCACCGCAGATGTTCCGGAAATGCTGGCAATTTACACTCCCTATGTGGAAAATACCACCGTCAGCTTTGAATACGTTCCGCCCACACCGGAAGAATTTACCAACCGCTTCACGACCTATACCCGGCAGTTTCCCTGGCTGGTCTGGGAAGAGGGCGGACGTCTTCTGGGCTACGCCTACGCCAGCGCGCCCTTTTCCCGGGCAGCCTACGGGTGGTGCGCCGAGCCAACCGTGTACCTACGCCCGGAGGCTCGGGGAAAGGGCATCGGCCGGGCACTCTATGACGTGCTGGAGGACATTCTCTACCGGCAGGGCTATCAGGTGCTCTACGCCCTGGTCTGCGGGGAAAACCGCCCCTCCCGGCGATTCCATGAAAAGCAGGGCTACCATGTCGCCGCGGAATTTCCCGATATTGGCTTTAAAATGGGCCGCTGGCTCAGCCTGATTTGGTATGAAAAACGTCAAAAAATGGTAAAATCTCCCAGCATTCCCCCTGTCCCCTGGTCAGAAGTTGTGCACAACGCAGAAACTTTAGGTGATATTTCAGCTAAATTGTCCATTCCATAAACCGGGAA
This sequence comes from Clostridiales bacterium, assembly GCA_022772525.1. Lineage (GTDB taxonomy): Bacteria > Bacillota > Clostridia > Oscillospirales > Oscillospiraceae > Faecousia. The sequence goes on along the minus strand of JALFAD010000020.1, from coordinate 14,867 downwards.
AATATGGTATGTTATCAGTGTGGAAACATATGTCTGCCGCGCACCAGACCACGCGTCAGCCATCAATTCATATATAAGGAGCTGTGACCATGTATTTTCAGAAAAAACGCGTAATCGCCATGCTGCTGGCCGGCGGCCAGGGCAGCCGTCTGAAGGTTCTGACGGAAAAGACCGCCAAGCCTGCCGTCCCCTTCGGCGGCAAATACCGCATCATCGACTTTCCTCTGTCCAACTGCGTCAACTCCGGCATTGACACCGTCGGTATCCTGACCCAGTACCAGCCGCTGGAGCTGAACGAGTACATCGGAAACGGTCAGCCCTGGGGTCTGAACAAGACCCACTCCTGCGCGCAGGTTCTGCCCCCCTACGAGCGGCATGACAAGAAGTCCGGCTGGTACAAGGGCACCGCCAATGCCATCTACCAGAACATTGACTTCGTGGATCGCTTCAACCCCGACTACGTGGTGGTTCTGTCCGGCGACCACATCTACAAAATGGACTACAGCGCCATGGTGGAGTACCACGAGAAGAGCGGCGCCTCCTGCACCATCGCCGTGCGTAATGTGTCCCTGGAGGAAGCCACCCGCTTTGGCATTCTGAACACCAATCCCGACAACACCATCTATGAGTTTGAGGAGAAGCCCGCCCATCCCAAGTCCACCAACGCCTCCATGGGCATCTACTGCTTCACCTGGAGCGTCCTGCGGGATGCCCTGCTCTTTGATGAGGACGACCCCAAATCCTCCAACGACTTCGGCAAGAACATCATCCCCATGCTGCTGGCCGCCGGTCACAAGATGATGGCCTACCCCTTCGACGGCTACTGGAAGGACGTGGGAACCATCGACTCCCTGTGGGAGGCCAACATGGACCTGCTGGGCAAGAACCCCACCTTCCAGCTGCGCGGCTCCAAGAAATCCACCATCTACGCCCGGAATTCCGCCCTGCCCTCCTCTTACATTGATGAGAAGGCCACAATTGTGGACTCCTTTGTGGCGGAAGGCTGCGAGGTTTACGGCAGCGTGAAGCACTCCGTCATTTCCATGGGCTGCACCATCGGCGACGGCGCTCAAATCGAGGATGCCGTCATCATGCCCGGTGTGGTGGTGGAGGCCGGAGCCATCGTCCGCCATGCCATTCTGGGCGAGAACTCCCACATCTGCCGCAACGCTGTGGTAGGCGGCGCCTTTGCCGAGGGCGAAAAGAAGAAGATCAGCGTCACCTCCAAGGGCGCTGTGGTCGAAGCCAATGCCGTGCTGAAGCCCGGCGATATGCTGTAAGAAGGAGGATACCGCTATGAACGTAATGGGTATTATCTTTACCAATGACGCCACCATGGGCGAGCTGACCGACAAGCGCACCATGGCGTCCCTGCCCTTCGGCGGACGCTACCGTCAGGTGGACTTTGCCCTGTCCAACCTGAGCAACGCCGGTGTACGCCACGTGGGCATTATCTCCCGCCACAATTACCAGTCCCTCATGAACCACATCGGCGACGGTGAGGAATGGGGCCTGGAGCTGGAGGAAGGCGGTCTGGAATTCCTGACCCCCTACGCCCAGTCCTCCACCCACACCTACCGGGGCAAGCTGGAATCCCTCGCCAACGCCATGGACTTTCTGGAGTACGGCGCGGACGACGAGCTGGTGGTCATGATCGACTCCGCCATTCTGTCCAACATCGACCTGACCGCCGTACTGAGCGCCCACATTGCCTCCGGCAAGGACGTGACCGTGGTCACCAAGGCCGGCGTCTGCAACGGTAAAAAAATGATCGATCTGGCCCTGAAGGTGGGCGAGGACGGAGAAGTTTCCGATATGCTGGTGGACTACGCCGCTCCCGCCGACTACGCGGCCTCCATGGATATGTTCGTGCTGGACAAGCAGTTCCTGATCCGTTCCGTCAAAAAGATGATTGCCCGGGACAAGTTCCACATGGATCGGGATCTGGTGCTGGGCGGCTGGCAGCGGGGCGTTGTGAGCGTGAACACCTTCCCCTTCGAGGGCATCGCCATGTTCAACGAGTCCATTGAGGAATACTACAATAACTCTCTGGCCCTCATTCAGCCCGAGGTTCGCAAGGATATGTTCGATGGACGGCATCCCATCTACACCAAGGTTCGCTTCCGCGTGCCCACCTACTACGGCGAGGACAGCACGGTTGACAATGCTCTGGTTGCCGACGGCTGTATGCTGGAGGGCGAGGTGAGGAACTCCGTGCTGTTCCGGAACGTCACCGTGGACAAGGACGCTGAGGTAGAGAACTGCATCATCTTCAACGACACCGTTGTCGGCGAGGGTGCGGAGCTGAAGTACGCCATTCTCGACAAGGACGTCACCGTGACGCCCGGCGCCAAGCTCATCGGCACCAAGAAGAATCCTGTCATTGTGAAGCGGGGGGAGACCGTATGAAAATTGCCATCTGCGCCTCTGAGGGCGCGCCTTACTGCAAGTCCGGCGGACTGGGTGACGTGATGGAAGCCCTGCCTGCTGCCCTGTCCCGCATTGAGGGAAACGAGGTGGTGCTGTTCCTGCCCTACTACTACAAGGTCAAGCATAACGCCGCCTATGTCACAGAGAAAATCGCCGAATTCCGGGTGTCTCTCGGCTGGCGTCAGCAGTATTGCGCCGTCATGAAGCTGACAAACCGGGCCGACAAGGTACAGGTCTATTTTCTGGACAACGAGTACTATTTCGGCGCGCGAACCGGCGCCATCTACGGCGACATTGACGACGGCGAACGCTTTGCCTTCTTCTCCCGGGCCTGCCTCGATGCCATGCTGACCATCAGCTTTCTTCCCGAGATCATCCAGTGCAACGACTGGCAGACTGCTCTGATTCCCGTGTATCTGAAGGCGGTGTATCACGACAAGCTGCCCAAGACCCGGTGTATGTACACCATCCACAACATTGAGTATCAGGGCTGGGCCAACGCCTCCTTCTTTGACGATATGCTGGGCCTGCCCTGGGAGTACCGTCCCCGGTTGGACATGAACAACTCCGTCAACGTGATGAAGGGTGCCATTGAGACTGCGGATCTTGTGACCACCGTGTCCGAGACCTACGCCCGGGAGCTGATGTATCCCTACTACGCCCATGGTCTGGATCGGGTGCTGGCCGGCAACGCCTGGAAGCTCACCGGCATCACCAACGGCATTGATACCAACACCTTCAACCCCGAAACCTCCAAATCTCTGCCCGCCCACTTCAATTCCGAGACCTTCGTGGAGGGTAAGGCCAAGTGCAAAGCCGCCCTGCAGAAGGAAGTTGGCCTGCCTGTAAAGCCCGATGTGCCCCTCATGGTCATGGTCACCCGCCTGGCGGGCCACAAGGGTCTGGATCTGCTGTGTTATATCGCCCGGCGGCTCATGTGGGAGGAGGACGCCCAGCTGCTGATTCTGGGCACCGGCGAAGCCCAGTATGAGAACTTCTTCCGTGACCTGGCCCGGCAGTTCCCGGAGCAGGTGTCCGCTCAGATCACCTTCAATCTGGGCCTTGCCGACCGGATCTACGCCGGCGGCGACATCTACCTGATGCCCTCCAAGTCCGAACCCTGCGGCCTGAGCCAGATGAACGCCATGCGCTACGGCACCGTGCCCGTGGTGCACGCTACCGGCGGCCTGAAGGACACCGTTCCGCCCTGTGATGCAAACGGCGAGGGCGGTCTGGGCTTCACCTTCCAGAGCTACAACGCCGACGACTTCTATGCAGCCATCAAGCGGGCACTGAACCTGTACGAGAACAATCGGCCCGCCTTCCGCGCCTTGCAGAAGCGGGAAATGGAGACGGACTTCAGCTGGGACGTACCCGCCGGACGCTACATGGAGCTGTTCCGCAATATGCTGTCCTGGTAAATCACCGCTTTCTTTGGGACAGGGGATTTTTCCCCTGTCCTTTTTCGCCGTTCAAAACGCCGCATACTTTTCGCTCCGAAAACTGTCTGTTTTCGTAGTTTTTGGTTGACAGGCCCAGAATTTTTGGTTATGCTCAATGGGTGATCATTTTCATAACCGTCTTGTATTGGCTATCCGCCCTTCGTCCGGATATGACATGGTTTCTGTTGAATGCAGTCCATTCCGTTCCGGTCAGCACATAAGGAGCGTGCGGTTATGTATAAGCTTTGAAAAAAAGCGCCAAAAATCAGGTCCTTCTGGCAATCTACCCCGGCCTGATGGATTGGGATCGGGATACCCAGATGTTCTATATCGCCGGGCTGTTCGGCATGATGCTGGACTGGCACGTCCGAGGCTTTGGCAACTCCGTGGAGGAGATTTCCCATTCCCTGCTGAATATTCTCGCCGCGCCCCTGCATCCCTACGGTTAATCCCCTGCGCCCGGAAGGTTTTCCCGCCTTCCGGGCTTCTTTTATACTTACTCTTGATTGAACGCTCTGAAAGCCTTCAATCAAGAATAGTATTATCCCGTCATGTTCGCCAATTGGATACGGTTGTCCATGCCTGAATTGCACGAATGTGAGAAAATATCTAAGCCGATTGAAAATTCATGGTTTTTGGTGTATGATATATGTCAATGAGTAATCGACAATTCAGAAAATTTGGAGGCTGCCATGAATATGCAGATGGCGACAGATGAATATGCACAGGCCCTGAAAGCCGGTCAGAAGGAATACAAGGATCTGACCGCCGCCGGACGCCCCGCCCATCCCGCTGTACTGGATGAGCTGCTGCCGGAAAACTCCGCCGAGACCGTGGTGGACGTGGGCCTTATTGAGATTCCTGCGGAGCGGATCGTGGGCACCAAGTCCGCCGGACGCATCACCGCCTTTACCCCCACCTTCAAGCCCCTGCTGGATCCGAAATCGGAATTCGCCGCCAAGTGGATCAGCCTGTGCGCCGCCCATCTGGGAGACACGGGGATTACCGACCCCATTTTGTGCTATGAGTATCTGGGGAATTTCTACGTGCAGGAGGGCAACAAACGGGTCAGCGTTCTGCGCTACTACGACGCGCCCCAGATTCCCGGCAACGTCCGCCGGATTATGCCCCCGCCCTCCGATGACCCCCGCATCCGGGCTTACTATGAATTTCTGGATTTCTACAAGGGTGCCAAGCTCTACTGCATCCAGTTCCGCCGCCCCGGTGATTACGCCAAGCTTCTGAGCCATATGGGCAAAAAAATGGGCGAGCCTTGGACCGAGGACGAGCAGCGAACCTTCCGCGCCTACTTCCACTACTTCCGGGACGCATTCCTGTCCATGGACTCTCGGAAGGAGGACATGCTGCCCGGCGAGGCGCTGCTGCTGTGGCTGGAGCTGTACCCCTACGAGGATTTAGGAAAACTCTCCACGGCAGAGCTGAAAAAAAGCGTCGCCGCCCTGTGGGACGACATGGTAACCGCCACCAAGGAGGATGCCGTCAAGGTGCAGACCAAGGCCGAGGATCAGACCAAAACCAATCTGGTCAGCCGTCTGGTTTCCAGTCTCGACACCCTGGACGTGGCCTTCATTCATCAGCTGAACCCTGCCCAGAGTGCCTGGGTGCTGGGCCACGAAGAAGGCCGGGCCCACATTGAGGAAGTATTCGGCGACAAGATTACCGTGCACAGCTATTTTGACGCCAATACCACGGAAGCAGCAGAGGCCAAGATTGAACAAGCAGTCGCCGAGGGCGCTCAGGTGGTCTTCACCACTGCTCCGTCCCTGTCCACCGCCACACTGAAAGCCGCCGTGAAATACCCCAAGGTGCGGTTTCTCAACTGCTCCGTGGATCAGGCCTATTCCAGCATCCGCACCTACTACGGGCGGATCTACGAAGCCAAATTCATCACCGGCGCCATCGCCGGGGCCATGGCAGGCGATGACCGCATCGGCTATATCGCCTCCTACCCCATTTTCGGCGTACCCGCTTCCATCAACGCCTTCGCGCTGGGCGCCCAGCTGACCAACCCCCGGGCACAGATCGAACTGCGGTGGTCCTGCGTGGCGGGAACGCCCCAGGCGGACTTCCTCGCCGACGGCATCCGGGTGATGTCCAACCGGGACACGCCCACCCAATCCAAAATGTATCTGGACTTTTGCAGTTACGGCACCTATCTGATGGACAGCCGGGGCGGGCTCATTTCCCTTGCCAGCCCCGTGTGGGTCTGGGGAAAATTCTACGAATTTGTCATTCGCAGCATTCTTTCCGGCGGCTGGAAGCGGGATAAAGCGGAAAGCACCGCCCTGAACTTCTGGCTGGGTATGGACAGCGGTGTCATCGGCGTAGGCCTGTCCGACAAGCTGCCGGAGGGCGTGCGTCAGATGGCAATCCTGCTGAAGGCCAATCTGGAAAGCGGCACTCTCGACCCCTTCTTCCGCCGGATTGTAGCCCAGGACGGCACCGTAAAAAACGACGGCAAGATTCACTTCACCCCGGAGGAAGTGCTGCACATGGACTGGCTGTGCGACAATGTGGTAGGCTCCATCCCGCCCTTTGAGGAGATTCTCCCCATTTCTCAGAAGATGGTGCGCCAGCTGGGCATCTACCGGGATTCTATTCCGCCGGAAAAGGAGGCTGTTATCCGTGAAGATTCTGGCCATCTCCGATGAGGAGTGCCCCGCTCTGTGGGATTACTATACCCCGGGGCGGCTGGATGATTACGACCTGATCATTTCCTGCGGTGACCTGAACGCCAAATACCTGAGCTTTCTGGTCACCATGGCAAAATGCCCGGTGCTGTATGTCCACGGCAATCACGACGTAAACTATGATCAGGTGCCTCCCGAGGGCTGTGACTGCATCGATGGGCACATTGTGGAGTATAACGGCGTCCGGATTCTGGGCCTTGGCGGCTGCCGCCGGTATCATCCCGGCCCCCACCAGTATTCCGACAGCCAGATGCGGACGCGAATCGCAAAGCTCGCCTGGAAGCTCAGGCGCATGGGCGGCGTGGACATCGTGGTAACCCACGCGCCCCCGGCAGGCCTAGGGGACGATGAAGACCCGGCCCACTGGGGCTTTGACTCCTTGGTGGACCTGATTGAAAAGTATCATCCCCCGATTCTGGTGCACGGACACGTACATACCTCCTACAACCATCAGATTCCAAGGGAAATCGAGTATCAGGGTACCCGGATTCTCAATGCCTGTGAGCGGTATGTCTTTGAAGTGGAGGATCGCCCCGTTAAGGCGAAAAACCTCTACCAGGTCATTTACAAAACCCGCAGATCCCATACCGGCATCCCCAGTATGGCCCTGCGCTGAAAGGATAATAAGCCTATGTTTACCGGCTTTACCCCGGAAACCGTGGATTTTCTGTGGGGCATTCGCATGAACAACAACCGGGACTGGTTTTTGCAGCACAAAAAGCAGTATACGGACACCTTGTATGAGCCGATGAAAGCGCTGGGGCAGGCGGTATTTGCGCCCTTTCTGGACAAGCCCGGCAACATTCTGAAGGTCAGCCGCATCTACCGGGACGCCCGGCTGCACCCGCCCACCCCCTACAAGGAGAGCCTGTGGCTGTGCATTCGGCAGGAGGTGGACTGGTGGGCGGAGAACCCCTGCCTGTACTTTGAGATCACCCCGGAGGGGGCGTCCTACGGCTTTTTCTACTGGAAGCCCCGTACCGCCACGCTGGAGGACTTCCGAAAACAGATTTCCGTCAGGCCAGAGGAATTCGTGAAGCTGATTCGTGACACAGAAGCAGCAACAGGTGTAAACGTCACCGCCCAGTGCTATAAACGCCCGAAAACGTCCGAAAATCCGGCTCTGGCCCCCTATTTCGCATGGAAAGGGGAAATCGGCTGCACCAGAACCATCGAACCGGGAGAACAGCTTTTCGGCCCCCAGCTGGAGGGTGAAGTGAAGGACTTTTTCGAAAAGCTGACACCATTGTATGAATATTTCAATCAGTACGTTGTATAGTCTCCCCCTGTAGAGCGGCTTGCCCTCAAGCCGCCCTACGATAGAACGATACTACGATATTTGGAGAGATAAAACTATGAAAAACACCATTTTCACCGGCATGGCTTCCGCCATTGTCACCCCCATGGCTTCCGACGGTTCCATTGACTACGAAGCTCTGGGCCGCTTCATTGAATTCCAGATTGAAAACGGCATCAACGCGCTGGTGGTCATGGGCACCACCGGCGAGAACGCCACCATTGAGCCGGAAGACCAGAAGAAGGTCATCGCCTACACCGTGGAGAAGGTCAACCATCGGATTCCCGTCATCGCCGGCACCGGCACCAACAACACCGAGCACGTGCTGCACAACACCAAAAACGCCTGTGAGGTGGGCGCGGACGCCGTTCTCGTCGTGACCCCCTACTACAACAAGGCCACCCAGAACGGCCTTATCAAGCACTTCACCACCGTTGCCGACACTTCCACTGTGCCCATGGTTCTCTACAACGTGCCCGGACGCACCGGCTGCAACCTGCTGCCCAAGACCATCGCGAAGCTTGCCGAGCACCCCAACATTGCGGCGGTCAAGGAAGCCACCGGCAACATGGCCCAGATGGTGGAAATCATGCACCTGTGCGGCGACAAGCTGGACGTCTACTCCGGCGAGGACGCCCTCACCGTGCCCATGATGGCTATGGGCGCCAAGGGCACCATCAGCGTGCTGAGCAACGTGGCCCCGAAGCAGTCCGTTGCCATGACCGACGCCTGCCTGCGGGGGGATTACGCCGCCGCTGCGAAGCTGCAGTGCGACCTGCTGCCCCTTATCAACGCCCTGTTCAGCGAAGTCAATCCCATCCCCGTCAAGGCCGGCACCGCCGCCATGGGCTTCGGCACCGACACCCTGCGTTTGCCTTTGACGCCCATGGAGGACGCCACCCGGGCCGTTCTCTTTGCCGAGATGAGAAAGCTGGGGATCAACGTATGAAAGCTGTGGTTTGCGGTGCCAACGGCGCCATGGGTAAGCTGATCTGCGGGATTCTCGGTGGCGAAGTCGTGGGAAAGGTCAGCATCGACGGGGAAAACGGCGTTCCCAAAACCTTTGACGCGCTGGGCCCGGTGGAGGCTGACGTGGTGGTGGACTTCTCCCACCATACCGCCATTTCCGGTGTGCTGGACTATGCGAAGAAAATCGGTGCGGCTGCCGTCATCGGCACCACCGGCCACACCGAGGAGGAAAAGGCCCTGATCTACGCCGCCGCCAGGGAGATTCCCGTATTTTTCAGCGGCAATATGAGCCTTGGCGTTGCGGTTCTGTGCCGTCTTGCCAAGGAAGCCGCCAAGTATTTTCCCGACGCGGACATTGAAATCGTGGAAGCCCACCACAACCGGAAGGTGGACGCCCCCAGCGGCACGGCGCTGATGCTCTTCAACGCCGTGAAGGAGGTTCGCCCCAACGCCGTGGCAAACTGCGGGCGTTCCGGTGAGTGTAAGCGCACCAAGGACGAAATTGGCATTTCTTCCCTCCGCATGGGAGCGGTAGTGGGTGTTCACGAGGTGATTCTGCACACCGGCACCCAGCAGCTGACCCTGAAACATGAGGCTGTTACCCGGGCCATGCTGGCGGACGGCGCGGTGGATGCTGCCCGGTTCCTGCTGGGCAAGCCCGTGGGACTGTATAATATGGAAAGCATTTTAGGGTAAGATACTAAGATACAAGATACCAGATACAAGATATTTTTTCCTGAATCGCTTCTATATCTTGTATCTAGTATCTCCGTATCTTGTATCTAAAACGAAACGCGGGGTATTGTTATGACTGTTACGTATATGAACGGCGCGGGTAACGACTTCATGGTCATCGATGCCAGGGGCCAAACGCTGGATTTTGAAGCGCTGGCAATAGAATTATGTAAACTTACAAACGCCGACGGCTTTATGGCTGTGGACAATTCGGACAAGGCCGATTTCCGGCTCCACTTCTACAACGCCGACGGCTCCCGGGGCGAAATGTGCGGCAACGGGGCACGGTGCATCTGCCGCTACGCGTTTGACCACGGCATCGCCGGGGAAAACATGGTGGTGGAAACCGACGCAGGGCTGGTGCCCGGCACGCGGCTCAGCGAAAGCCAGTACCGGGTAAAGCTGAACAACCCCGGCGTGCTGGACCTGCACCGCAAGGGGGACATTGCCTACGTGGAGCTGGGCAATCCCGGCGTCCCTCACGCCGTTGCGGAATATAAGGGCGATCTGTGGGCGGATGCCGATTCCCTGCGGGAGAAAATGCGGGCATTGCGGTTTGACCCGGCCTTTCCCAAGGGGGCCAACGTGAATTTCTATCAGGCCATCGCGCCCGGCGAGGTAAGAATGCTGACCTTTGAGCGTGGGGTGGAGGATTTTACTCTCGCCTGCGGCACCGGCTGTGGTTCTACAGCATCGGTGCTGTGGCTGGAAGGGAAGCTTCCCGGAAACACGCTTACCGCCCACAACCGGGGTGGCACGCTGAAGGTGAGCATCGGCGGCGAGGGAGGAACCGTGACCTCCATCCAGCTGGAAGGCCCCACGGAAGTGGTCAGGGTTCTGGAAATCGGATGAATAGGAGCGGATTGTCATGAACGCACCCAGACTGTACATTGTCATTCCCTGCTATAACGAAGAAGCGGTGCTGCCGATTACCGCGCCTATGTTCCGGGAGAAGCTGGAGTTCCTGACCGCCCGGGGCAAGATCAGCCCGGACAGCCGGGTGCTGTTCGTTAATGACGGCAGCAAGGACAATACGTGGAATCTGATTTGTCAGCTCGCCAAAGAGGATGAACACTACAAGGGCATCTGTTTGAGCCGGAACCGAGGCCATCAGAACGCCCTGCTGGCAGGTCTGATGGAGGCCAAGGACAAGTGCGACATCACCATCTCCATCGACTGCGATGGGCAGGACGACATAAACGCCATGGACGCCATGGTGGACGAGTACCTCTCCGGCGCGGAGATTGTCTACGGCGTGCGCAGTAAGCGAGACACGGACACCTTCTTCAAGCGTTTCACCGCCGAGAGCTTCTACAAGCTCATGAAGTGGATGGGCGCGGATACGGTGTACAATCACGCGGACTACCGGCTGGTATCCAGCCGGGCGTTGAAGGAATTCGCCAATTTCAAGGAGGTCAACATTTTCCTCCGGGGTATGTTCCCACTGGTGGGCTTCAAGAGCACCTGCGTCTATTATGAGCGCCATGAGCGCATCGCCGGAGAGAGTCACTATCCCCTGAAAAAGATGCTGGCGCTGGCTTTCGACGGCATTACAAGCCTGAGCATCAAGCCCATCCGCATCATCACCGGGATGGGCGTGGTCATTTCCCTGGTGGCCTTCGCCCTGATCATCTATGCGCTGGTGTCCTACTTCACCGGCAACGTGGTCAGCGGCTGGGCCAGCTCCCTCATTGTCACCTGCTTCCTGGGCGGCATCCAGCTGATTTCTCTGGGTGTCATCGGCGAGTACGTCGGAAAAATCTACATGGAAACCAAAGGCCGGCCCCGGTTCATTATTTCGGAGCGGACGGAGGACAAAACGTAAAAAAGCAGCCCCGCGGATGTGAAAATCCGCGGGGGTTTCGTTTTCAACACTTCGTAGGGCGGGGTCATGACCCCGCCCTACAACACTCAAAAAAGGTAGCCAGCTTCCAGTAACCGGGTCAGGGCCTCATTGGCTTCCTCGTCGGTGAACAAGCCAGTATAGCGCTGGTCGATGGCAAGGGCTTCCAGTGTCAGCTCCAGACGTCCCTTTTCTTTCAGGGCATTGAAGCCGTCGCTGAGCCGCCGCCCGGAAAGGCACCGGTGGGCCGCCTTCACGGCTTCCTCTGCCGCCACCGGGCGCATTTTCACGCCCAGCCCGGCGGCTTTCTCCCGGGCGGACGCCCAGGCCGCAACGAATTTCTCCTCCATAGTTTTCTCCTTACTCCCGCCGCAATGCCTCGATGGGGTTCAGATTCGCCGCCTGAATGGCGGGCAGCATTCCGAAAACCACGCCGATCAGGGTGGAGAACACCACCGCCACGCCGATGGCGGGCACACTGATGGACACGGGAATCTGCATGATCTTCGAAATCACCTGAGCCAGAATTACGCCGCTGACCACGCCGATGATGCCGCCCAGACTGGTAAGCACTGCGGATTCCGTCAGGAATTGCAGCAAAATCCGCTTTTTCTTGGCGCCGATGGCCTTTTTCAGGCCGATTTCGCTGGTTCGCTCGGTGACGGACACCAGCATGATGTTCATAACGCCGATGCCGCCCACCAAAAGGGAGATGCTGGCGATCCAGATCAGCTGGCTGTTGGTGGCCTGCGACATTTTTTGCAGCTGCTGGGCCTGTTCCAGCATATCCTCGCTGCGGTAGTCCAGCTTGGAGGAGGTGTCCAGGATCTGCTTTTCCGTCAGCAGATCCGCCGCTTCCTTGCCGGCGGTGGTCATGGCATCGGTATTTTCCACCTTGATGGCCACGCTTTGGGCCTCGTCAAAGCGGTAGGCCGTGGGCCACACGCTGTCGGGGATGTAGACGTTTCCGGCGGTTTGGTTTACATAAAGCTGGTAGTCCTTCATGGAATTGATGACCGGGGCGAACTCCTGCGACTGGGCCACCACGCCCACCACAACGTAGGCATCGCCTTGCAGCTCCATGGTTTCCCCCACCGGGTTCACGCCGCCAAACAGGTTGGTTGCCACGCCGGTGTCCACCAGCATGACCTTCTTATGGTTACCATAATCTTCCTCCGTGAATCCACGGCCGGATTTCACCTGATAGCCATAAACGTTAAGAAAATTCTCGTCAATTCCGTAGAGTTTCCCGTTAAACTGGGTATTCTGGTAGAACAGTTGGTCAACATAATTCCGGCTGTAGTACAGGGACACCCGCTCTGCGCCGTCGATGTTTTCCAGCGCCTGCCGGGTCTCCTCGGTGATGCACCGCACGCCCTGCGGGATGGGACTCCAGCTCAGGTCGTACACCCGCCCGTCCTTGTTCAGCTGGACGGTGACCACGTTGTTGCCCGCGCCGATGAGGTTTTCCTTGATCTGCTCGTTGGTGCCCTGAATGGTGGACACGATGGTGATGATGGAAGCGATGCCGATGATAATGCCCAGCATGGTCAGCACGGAGCGCATTTTGTGGCCCCAGATGCCCTGAAAGGCAAGTCCGATATTCTCTCGCATGGAACCGCCTCCTTAGTAGCCATACAGCGCCGACAGGTCGCTTTCTTCTGTGGCCGCGCCGGGCTTCACCGTCTTTCCGTAGGGGAAAGCGATATAATCATCCGCCGTCAAGCCGCTGCGGATTTCCGTGTAGCTGCCCCACAGGGACTTGCCCGTGGTGACCATCCGCTTTTCCAGACGACCGTTTTTGCCCCGGACGTAGACGTAAGGATCTCCATCATCCGTGCGGAGGAAGGGGTTTTCGAGGTACACGCCGTTTTCCGCCTCGGCGGCAGAGTAGGTCACGCTGACATAGCTGCCCTCCTGCAAATCGGCGGTGCCGTCGATAAAGACCCGGAAGGGATAGTAGGAGGCGTTGGGATTGCCCGTACCGTTCCAGCCGTCGTCCTGGGTAGGGAAGTCGCCAATGGACTCTACCTGTCCGGTGTAGGTCATGCCTGTGTTCCAGTCATTGATGGTGACCTCCTGTCCTATCTTCAGTTTTGCCTTTTCCAGCTCGCTGACGCTGCCCTGCACATAGAACCCACCGCCGCCGGAAACCTTCATCATGGGCTGCTTGTTCTGCCGGGATTCCTCCTCAGTAAGCAGGCTCACCACCTGACCGTCCAGCGTGGCTCGGATATTGCCGTCGGTGAACTCCCGCACCATGAGGTTATACTCGGACTCGGTCATTTTGGCGGAGGCCGCCAGTTCTTTGATTTTCTTTTCCTGCTCCCGGCGCATTTTCGCGATTTCCGCCGCCGTCATGCCGCTGCCGAAGTCAATTTCGGGGAAGGAAATGTCGGATTCCTTCTCCAGAGGGTCGGCAACGGGCGCGTCATAGAGCCGGAAGCCAAAGCCGCCGCCGTCATAGGCCGTCACATGGATGCCCTGCCAAACAGTCTTGGGGGCGTACTGCTTATCGCCATCCGTAACCCGCAGAACCAGATAGAAGTCGTTGGCCCACACCGGCTCTTCAACCGGCTCCTCTACGGACAAGGTAAAGGGGTAAGCAGGGCTGGTGAGATTCGTAACTCCCTCGTAGTATGCGGTGAGAGTATATTCTTCCGTCTTTTCGGGCTTTCCACTCAGGATAATGTTTCCAACACCGTTGCCAACAATCCGCAAGGAACTGTTGTCAGGATTCAATTTCCACTTCACATGCTTCTTGTGTATGGGGTCGGTAATATTTGTCGTGAAATACAGATTTGCAGCATTGCCCCTACGCACGGTATATGTTCCGTCATTCACCACGCTCCAGCTAGAAATTCGGATAGAGTCCGGTGCCGTCTCCTGAAGAGTTGCCATCTCTGCTTGATACCGGTCTATCACTGGCATGACCGGGGCAGGAGGTTCACTGGCTGCGGGTGGTTCGCTGCTTTTCGGCGGTTCACTGCTCTCCGTCGGCTCGCTGCTTTCCGATGGTTCACTGCTTTCCGACGGTTCACTGCTTTCTGACGGTTCACTGCTCTCAGGCACCGCAGATGCACTACTGCCGAGTTTAGCTGTATTTACCTGTAAACTCACTGCCGTTTTATACAGGTCATTCAATACGCCGTTGTCCAAAGGTCTGTCCTTGGACAGCCATACCACCAAAGGTTTTTCCGAACAACTTCCATCGTATTCATCATCCGAAATCACTTTGTAATCCTTTCCATAGATTTCCCGGATTGTCTTTCCATAATCCGTACTCACCGTGGGAATGTCGATATCCACATCTCCCATTGGCTCCAGCTTGTTGATGCGGGCCAGCTCCTCCTCCGCTTCCTTCACCTGCAATTTGGCCTTCTCCACGTCCAGCCGCTTGCGCTCCAGCTCCAGTTCCGAAAGCGTTGTGTCATAGGTCA
>JALFAD010000017.1 GCA_022772525.1 Clostridiales bacterium | reverse complement strand
GTCCTGAGCCAGGATCAAACTCTCAAAAAATTGTATCTTAAACCTCTTCAGGCTTAAAATCATTTTTTGAATAATTTGCTTCTAGCATAATTACTCAAGAATTTTCGTTGGCTGTTTTTCGCTTACGCTTAAACAATCCATTAATTGTCCAAGGTGTTAATTTCGTCTTTACGTTATTCAATTTACAAGGTACAGGCACGCTTTCTGCTTCGCAGGAAGCTTTTGTATTATATCACACTCAAATCCGTTTGTCAAGAACATTATTTAAGTTTTTTCGAACTTTTTCGAGTGGATTTTTCCGTCGCTGCTTTTGCAGGCAACTGCGTTAGTTTAGCACTGATGTTTCCATTTGTCAAGAACTTTTTTCTTTTTTCTCACAAATCTCTTCATCTTTTGCTTGACGCCATCTGTTCTCACGAACAGCTTGCGTATATTACCATATCATTTTCCATTTGTCAAGAGAAAAACGCGGTTTTTTATTCCTGATTTTTCCAATCCTCCGGGTGAAGGTTCTTATCTCTGTACTTCTGGTTCTTTAACCGGTGTCTGAGCAATCCCCTGCCTGCCGGAAACAGTGTCAGATAAGGCATTCCAAGGCATTTAAGCGCTGCCAGGTGCCATATCAGCAGCACCAGCCCTGCCAGAATTCCCCAAATTCCTCCAAATGTTGCCAGTACCCCCAGTCCGAACCGCCACACCCGAATTGCTTCCGCCAGATCTCTATTCGGCAAAATGAAGCCGCAGACCCCCGCGATGCTGACGACAATCAGCACCACCGGTGAAATCAACCCCGCGTCCACGGCGGCAGTTCCGACGACGATACCGCCAATGGTGGATACCGATTGTCCGATGGCCTGGGGCAGGTGAATACCGGACTCCTGAAGCAGTTCAAAAGCGATGAGCAGTCCCAGTGCTTCCGCCGCCGTGGAAAAAGGTACGTCCTGCTTGCTGGACAGGATAATATTCAGCAGCTGTTTGGGAACCCATTGGGGGTGGAACTCAATCAGGGCAATATACAGCGCCGGAAGGAGCAGATTCAGCAGCAGCGCGGCATAGCGAAGCACACGGATGCAGGAAGCGGAGATATAGTCCCGGCTCCGGTCTTCCATACTTTCCATCAGGTAACCCAAATTTGTTGGGGCGAGGTAGGCCAGCGGCAGGCCGTCCACCATCAGCCCCACCCTTCCGTCCAGCAGCCCCTGACAGAACCGGTCCGGCCGTTCCGTATATTGTATGAGCGGAAACGCCGTTTTTCTGGAGCCGGTGACATATTCCTCCACCGCCGCCGGGGATATGAGGCCGTCAATGTGGATGCTCTCCAGTCTGTCCTTCATTCTGCGCACCAATCCCGGGTCTGTCAGCCCATCGATCCAGACCACCGCCACATTGGTCAAGCTTCTCTCGCCCACCGTTGTTCCATAGATTTTCAAATCCGGCGTCCGCAGATGGCGGCGCAGCAGGCTGGTATTGATTCGAATGGTCTCCACGAAGGCATCCTTTGGGCCTTTGACGGTATTCTCCACCTCAGGAGCATCCGGGCCTCGCTTGACGCCTGTCTTGATCTCAAAGGCAATGGCTCCCACGTCCGGATACAGCACCACACAGAAGCCGTTGACCAGCTTTATAAAAACTGTCCGCAAATCTTCGCACGGTTCTGCCACACTGTTGTATACCGCGCCGTGGAGCGCCGCATCATATAGCTGTGCCATGCTTTCGCCCCGGAGGTTCTCGGAAATTGGCTTCAGGATGTATTCCGACATATCTCCGCCGGACACCAGCCCGTCAATGGCATAGGCATATAAGGTATATTCCCCACAGTGCAGCACCCTCGGGATAAAGTCGTCCGCCTCCGTGAATTGCTGCCGAATCTCTGCGTCCGTCACCGCGTTCACCTCTCCGGAACAGTCTGCCCGGATATTGCTTTTTTTACTCAGAAATGGTATAGTGTTTTATTATTGTGATGGGAGGTATCCTCCATGAGTAACGTTCAAAACATTCAGCAGAAAACCCACAACCGGTTTCTGAACTATTATGAATTGGAAGCCGTCCACCGGGACGGAAGCGTTTCCCCCTATTATATGACCTCCCGGGCAAAGGACGCCAGTCAGTTAAAAGCCGTGACCCGTCAGAACCGGCCGGACGGCGTGATTCTCTACGGCGTGTACGGTGAGGAGAAGGATCGGGTAGTGCTCATCCGGCAGTACCGGTATCCGCTGGGGGATTATGTCTATGAATTTCCCGCGGGGCTGGTGGAGGAAGGCGAGGAAATGGGTGCCGCCGGCGTCCGGGAAATGTACGAGGAAACCGGTCTCACCTTCACACCCGTGGACGCCGGGTGCTATTCCCGCCCCTTCTTCACCACCGTGGGAATGACCGACGAAAGCTGCGGCATGGTCTTCGGCTATTGCAGCGGAACGCCTACCAGCATTCACGAGGAATCTTCCGAGGAAATTCAGGTCATTCTCGCCGACCGGGCGGAAGCGAAGCGGATTCTGCGGGAGGAAAACGTGGCCATCATGTGTGCCTATATGCTGATGCACTTCATTGCCAGTGAGGGAGACCCTCTGGCATTCATTAAGGAGTAATGTTTATGTCTCACACCATTGCCGCCGTGTCCACCGGCAATCAGGTCAGCGCCATCGGCATTATCCGCCTGTCCGGTGAAAGCTGCGTTGCCGTCGCGGACAAGGTGTTTACCCTGAACAACCAAAAATCCCTGTTGGATGCGTCCGACCGCCGGCTTTATCTGGGCACCCTCCATGATAAGCGGGGGCGCTGCCTTGACCAGTGCATGGCGGTTGTTTCCCGAGGGCCCCACAGCTATACCGGGGAGGACACGGTGGAGTTCCACTGCCACGGCTCCCCCGCCGTGCTGGCGGCAGGATTGGAAGCGCTGTACCTTGCCGGGGCCAAACCTGCCAAACGGGGCGAATTTACCAAGCGGGCATTCTTAAACGGCAAGCTGGACTTAACTCAGGCGGAAGCTGTCATTGACCTGATCGAAGCGGACACCGCCGATGCCGCCGCCAACGCCGCCGGACAGGTGGGGGGCGTGCTGCAAAAGAAGCTGGCCCCTGTCTATGACGATCTGGTGAACCTGTGCAGCCACTTTCACGCGGTGCTGGATTATCCAGATGAGGATATCGAGGATTTTGGCCTGCAAAATTACAGTGGATTGCTCAAAAATGATGCCCGTCAGTTGTACAATCTGCTGCAAACCTACTCTCAGGGCCGGATCCTGAAGCAGGGCGTGTCCGCCGCCATCGTGGGCAGGCCCAACGTGGGCAAATCCAGCCTGCTGAACGCTTTGGCAGGCTACGACCGGGTGATTGTCACCGACATTCCCGGCACCACCCGGGATACCGTGGAGGAAACGGTGATGCTGGGCTCCACCCGGCTGCGCCTTCTGGACACCGCCGGAATCCGGGAAACCGCCGACACCGTGGAATCCATGGGCGTGGAACGCTCCCGGCAGGCCATCGAGGACGCCGATCTGGTGCTGTTCGTCTGTGACGGTTCCAGTCCCCTGACCCGGGAGGACATGGACATCATCGAGCTGTGTGAGGAAAAGGAAAACGCCATTGCCCTGATCAACAAGGCCGATCTGGGCTGCGAAGTGGCCCCCGGCGATTTGCCCTTTATGATGGTCGTTCCCATCTGCGCCAAAACCGGAGACGGTCTTGACCAGCTGGCGGATGCGGTGGATGCTCTGTTCGAGAATAACACGCCCTGCGACGGCTCCATCCTCACCAACGCCCGACAGTACGACGCCTGCCGCCGTGCCTACGAAGCCATGCTGAACGCTCTGCGGGGATTGCAGCTGGGCCTGACCCCCGACGCGGTGCTCACCGATGTGGAGGAAGCCATGGAAGCCATGGGCGAGGTCACGGGAGCCACCGTCCGAGAGGATATTACCGCAAGAATCTTTGAACGGTTCTGTGTAGGTAAATAGGAATTTTGCGGATCAATACCATCCCCCGGGGGGAAGGTGCCCCCGAAGGGGGCGGATGAGGAACGGCGACAGTCTCTGATGCGGAATGCAGTCAAATAAGTAGGTACAGCCTTCAAAATAGTACTTTTTTACGAACTGCATTCATAATCGATACATTTCGCCGATCCTCATCAGTCTCGCTGCGCTCGACAGCTAATAAATCAAGGTATGATTGCCACCGGCAATCATTTTGATTTTGATTCGCTGCGCGGAGCACCACCCCCG
>JALFAD010000084.1 GCA_022772525.1 Clostridiales bacterium | reverse complement strand
TTGTCCACGGAGTACCGGGGGTCGGAGCCGTCTGTGGTGTAGTAGATAGCAGCCCCAGAGGTTTCGCAGGCCAGAGTTGCCTTGTTGCCCGCCATGCTGATGGTGGGTGTTTTGACCACGGTGCCGGGCAGACAGCCGCAGAGCACGCCAGCGGACTTGTGGGCCAGAACAAATGCGTCATACATCAGCCGGAATTCCAGCAGGTCGCCGGACAGACCGGGAGGGTCAACGTGTCCCTTGTAGTCGTTGATCTTCATGGGAGAGATGCAGGAACCCTTGTGAATCAGCATGAAGGGAACGTTTGCGGGCATACGGCCTGTGGTCATGAACTTGGTGGGCATGCCGTCCAGCTCGCCCATGGTGCCCTTGGGCAGGGTCTTGCCGCCCAGATCATTCAGCTTCACCCACTCGTCGCTCAGCTTCAGGGTGGTTTCGTACTTCCGGGCAACGCGCAGCTGAATGCCGGTCTCGGGGCAACCGGCATCGACCATGGCAGACTTTGCGTCCATGATCATCTGCAGGATGGTGCTCTTGGTGGGAGCGGCTGCCAGTTCCACATGGATACCGGCCTCCTTGGCCCACTTGTCCAGTCGGTACTTGTCCACGGTGGGCACAATGCGCTCCTGCCGCTCAGCCTTCATGACGCGGGCTGCCTGAATCATGTTGAAGTTTTCCTTGTTGTTGCCCTTGTCGATGGACAGGGACAGGGCCTTGTCCTGGGTCATGGTGTAGGTAACCTCGTGGTCGCCGACTTCCTTGGTGGTGCCGTACCGGCTGCCGGTGCCGACTTCCTTGGATCGGTTGTAGTCCTGAAGGGGTTCGGACTTGACTGTCTTTACATGGACGGTCTTCACGCCACTGAACTCCGTGTCCAGGTCATGGGTGAACAGATCGTCGGTTTCGGATTCCTTGCTGAACTTCTCAACAAAGTCCTGCTTTACCTTCTCGGGAAAATGAATAGTAGTAGACATACTTCCTCCTTGTAATCTCTGGTCAAGGAGGGTATAATGGGATTGCTCCTTGACCGTGTTAGGTGGTACTGATGTGGTTGGGCGGCAATGCGGCTACGGTGCTGGTAACACCTGGCCGCGCCCCGGCGGCTGCTGGTAACAGCTGCCGGGGATTTTTAAGCAAACGCCGCCATGAATTCGTCGAACGGATCTTTCGACCGGCTTCCGCCGGAATCCTGCTGACTGCCGGGAGAACTGCGGCGATTCTTGGCGTTCTGCTGCTTGGCGGCAAGCTTGCGCTCCAGTTCGGCGATCTTCTCCGCCTCCTGAGCTTTTTCCAGCTTTCGGTAGGCGGCGGACAGGGTCATGCCCTTCTGAACGTCGGGAACCAGCTTGTCCACCAGCTCCTCCGTCAGCTCTACATCCGGGTACTCAGAGCGGAACTGCTCCATTTCCCGCTTGGCGCGGCTTTCTTCCTCATTGGCCTTTTCCTGCTGTTTGGTCTGCTGGGACTTGAGCGCGCCCAGCTCCTTTTCCAGCTTGGCGGATTTCAGCTCCTCACGGGCAGCGTCCTCGGAAGCGCCGCCGCTCTTTCGGAAATTGATGTACAGGCTCTCAGCCAGCTGCTCAAGGCTGCTTCCGCTTTTCTGGGCAATGATGTCCAGAACATCGAGAACGCCCTGCTTGGCGGTAAAGCCGTCAATCTTAGCCTGCAAGTCCTGAATGGTCTGCTGGCTCTTTGCGTCCCGTTCCTTGATTCGGTCGTAATCCGCGCCCTTCTGGGCAAGAGCGGTCATCTCCTCAAGGGAAACTTCCTTCTCCTCCTTGTTGACTTTGAGCGTGAATTTCTGCTCTGTGCCGCTGTCGGGCTTCTCGCCGCCCTCTGCGCCGGTTTCTTCACTGCCGTCCTGTTCTTCGTTTTCGGGTTCTTCTCCGCTCTGCTGGCTGGATTCGCCCTCGGATTCGGCATTCCCTGTTTCGGTCGCTTCTCCAGTCACTTCCGCTTCCTCGTTTCCGGTCTGGTATCCTTCATCGGATGACGCGGCAATGAACTCGTCGAAGTTAATTTCTTCGTTTTCCATGGTGTTCTCCTTTCATTTTCGGCTCTGGTAGGCCGTATATCACAGCGTGGTAGGCTGCAAAATATGAGTTATCCGAGCATATAGCTTTGGGAAACTCCGGTGCCGCACATATAGCTGTGGTAATCCGTTGTTTCCTCCTCGTCCTCTTCATCCTGCTGCACTTCCTGTTCGGCGGGGAGCACATAGGTCTGGGCGAAATACCGCAGGGCATCCGGCCCGTGGGTGATTTCGTGAGGCTGCTTCGCTACATCGTTTGGGTTGGTCTTGTCGTGCTGAATGCACTTCATACTCTCGATCAGGGATGAACAGGTGTTGAAGACGATAAGCCCCGGTTTTCCGTCCTCCCGGATTTTCAAAAGCTCTTTCAGGGCGTACCAGCCTTGCTGGCGGTTGTTGTCCGCCCTGTACAGGCTCAGGCCGCACTCCATAAAGGTGTTTGCCTGAGACTTGCCGTTCTCCCGGTTTCTGGCCCACAGGTCTGGCGGCGCGATCGTGTAGTTGATATCCTCATCAGCAGTTGTCAGCACAAGCTGCATTCTCGCTGCGTCGGACACATACTGGTTGACCTCCTGATACTGTTTGTAGACATAGCACCGTCCACTTTCGTCCACCGCAACCCAAATGCAGAAGTGGCAGTCAAGGCCGTAGTCCATTGCCCTGTACCGCTTCCATGTCTTTTTCAGCGGGAACGGCTTGCAGGTGTGGATTCCTTCTGTGAACTCGCCAAAGTACGAGCCAGACAAAACATTCCAGTCTCCATCCCGGTGCGCCCGGCGGATATCCTCCGGCAGATTGTTCAGAACATTGATGTATTCCTTGCCGATGTTCTTGTTGTCCTTCACCGTTGCCTGAATGAACACATAGTCGTCAGGGTTTTCATCTGCATGGAAGTCCCGGTCAACGAACAAACGTTTCACCCAGAAATGACCCACGCCGCCGGGGTTACAGGTCAGATACACCCGCTTCGGGAAGCCGTTGTCGCCACGGACAATCGCGTCAAGGCCACGGAACTCAGACTCAAGGAACTGCGTGGCCTCATCGATGAACAGCACGTCCCAGTTGTTTCCCTGGAACTTGCCCTCGACGGCAGCGCTGTAGTCCGGCATATTGCTGAACTTGATCTTGCTGCCGTTGATGAAGGTCAACAGGTGTTCCGTCTTGTTGTATGTGTAGACATCTGGGTGCAGCAGCTTCAGCATTGGCTGAATGATTGGGTTTTCCAGCTGGTCGTACTCCCGGCGGACGATCAGGATCTGAATGCCGCCGTAGTAAAGCGCCATAAGAGGTGCTTTACGGACGATTGACCACGACTTGCCGCCGCCGCGCGCGCCGCCATAACAGGTATACCGAACACGGCTCAGGAAGAATTTCCACTGCGGCTCAGAGTTCGGGCAGCCAAAGTCCATTTCGATAATGTTGTTTTCTGATTTCTCAGCCATGGCTCCCCTTTCCGGCTAAAAGAAAAGGGCCAGAACACACATCCATCTCGGATGCTGCTCTGGCCCTAAGCTCTGGCTCGTTTATGATCGATTTTGATCGCCTCCTTACATCTGTTGCAGTAAAGAGGGAAATTCTTGAGTTCCGTTTCCGGCAGAACCTTGGTGTTAGTTTTCTTTCCGCACCGCGGGCAGATAAGAAAACCGTTTTCGTTTGTTTTTGCCATATGCACCTCGCTTTGTGGTGGAACGGGCCGGAGTTGAACCGACACGCCGAAATCCATCGACGAACGGATTAGCAATCCGCTGCAGTACCTGTTATGCTTACCGTTCCATATATGCAAAAAGCCAGAGTAAACGCCAGTTCTGGCGTTCGCTCTGGCTCTAAGCTCTGGCGTGTTACTTTTTGATGCCCCAAATATTCTGCTGTTCTACTCAAAACCAGATGTGTACCACTGGATCGTGTGAACTTTAGGGGATAACCGAACTGGGACAAATTCGGCGCAACCCCAAGGAATGACTGAGCCGCATATGAGGACGCCTGCGACAAGGCCAAAAATATAATAAATATCAGCCACCCCTTTCGTGAAATGGTTTGACACTTTGCTGTTTTCCCAAAATGCCCTTTGCTCAGCACTTCACCATAAAGCGCGGGATTGCTCTGCCGCAATCAGGCCCCTGCTGGCTGGGCTTGGCTTCTCTCCTTCGGAGAAGTAAGTTCCCATGCGCTCTGCCAGCTTTGGGATTTGGAGGGAGGTGCTGGAATCGAACCGGCGACACGCAGCTTAACAGACTGCCGCTCTACCTACTGAGCTAACCACCCATGTGACGGCAGGCCAGAGGGGACTTTAACCCTGACCCTTTGCGTCGGAGAACGCGTTGCTGTTCCAGCAGCCTGCCGTTTGACCAATATGAAAAACCAACCCAAGCTACAGAAAGCAGCTGTTGTGCCGATGGCTGGGGTCGAACCAGCTCCCTCCGCCTCTCTTGGTTGGGCGGTGCTCCGCCTGTTGAGCTACATCGGCATATCGGAATGTTTTTTCTGTTTTTTATTTTTTCAGGTGGCCCGTTTCAAAGCACCCCGGCTCTTTTTCCGGTGCCCCCTCTAAGATCTTAGATTATCTAAGATATTATTATATATATTATATTATATATTATATATATCTAAGATAGGAGTAATATCTAAGACTAGGTATATGTAATCTAAGATATACTAGAATCTAAGATAGGAGTAAAATCTTAGATTATATACTTACACGCAAATGTTTTGAAAACTGTCGGTTTCAGGCCAAATGGCCGGAATGAAAGGGTGGCTGTGTCATATATATCTATACATATAGAGAGTGACCCGCCCGTTTTTCTTCCTCCCCCTGGGGGGGTATCCCCCTCAACAAGGGGTCATTGATTGATAGGCCTAAAAAAAATCTGAGGGGTGCTTATTGCCCCGGGCCAAGCAGAGCCATGGCCTTTATGCTTATTGCTGTATGTCAGTGGTGGAATATGGCCTATTGACTGTCTATGTCCGTCATTATGACCAATGATAGCCCCGGAGCCGCCAATTAAACGCAACAAAAATGATATTTTGTTGCGTTCGGCCTATTTCATGGCTTCCAAGCACCGCTCGTCACCTTTCGCCCCGAAATAGCACATCAACTTTGCCCCATTGCTTTGTCCTTCCTTCTTGAGGTTCAGATAGTCCTTGTTCATTTCTTCCTTTGCTAGCTGCTGCTGCTTGTCGCAGGTCTTTGCAGTCATACCACGAACCGCCGTTCTG
The DNA here is from genome assembly GCA_022772525.1 of Clostridiales bacterium. GTDB lineage: Bacteria > Bacillota > Clostridia > Oscillospirales > Oscillospiraceae > Faecousia. The sequence continues at coordinate 396 of JALFAD010000084.1, read as the reverse complement.
AACGCTTCCAGCAGCCGAGCCCGACCACTGTATGCATTCTTCCCCTCTTTCCCCTTCTGGTAGCACTCCGCTACCTCCAGTTCTGAGTAGCCCAGAAAGTCGCAAAACAAAGCCCATGTTACCATTCCATGTTGGCCTTCTCCGTACTCCTCCCGAAACTCCTTGATCTTCTTTTCCAGCTGGGGTTCCGACAGCCGAAAAGCAATCACATTGCCGCTATTACCATTCCCGGCCACCAAAACACCCCCGAAACCTTAACTTTTTCTTGCTTTATAGTATTCCATACAAAGCCCTATTCGTCAAGCACTTTTTAATATCCAAAATCCAAAAACAACAAACCAGATAAACCCAATCAATCACCCCAGAATACCGCCAAATACCATACAAAGAAGCCCG
>JALFAD010000053.1 GCA_022772525.1 Clostridiales bacterium | reverse complement strand
CACCACGTTGCCCACCAGGAAGCGGCCGCGGATACGGTCGGAGAACTTCTCAATGACCTGGCCGTTCTCGCTGATCTCGGAGACCTTGATGCCGTGGGTCACATGGCAGTCCTCTTCCCGGATGATGACCTCCTGGGAGACATCCACCATGCGGCGGGTCAGGTAACCGGAGTCGGCGGTACGCAGAGCGGTATCGGCCAGGCCCTTACGGGCGCCACGGGAGGAAATGAAGTATTCCAGAGCGGTCAGACCTTCGCGGTAGTTTGCCTTGATGGGGATTTCGATGGTCTTACCGGCGGTGTTTGCGATCAGGCCGCGCATACCGGCCAGCTGACGGATCTGCTTCATGGAGCCACGGGCGCCGGAGTCCGCCATCATGAAGATGGGGTTGTAGCGGTCCAGGTTCTTCTGCAGGGCGTCGGAAACATCGTTAGTGGTCTTCTCCCAGACCTGCACCACCTGCTTGTAACGCTCGTGGTCGGTCATAAAGCCCATCTTGTACTGGTTTTCAATGTCCAGCACCGCCTGCTCGGAAGCGGCGACCATTTCGTACTTCTTGGGGGGAATGGTCATATCCGCGATGGAGACGGTGATGGCGGCGCGGGTGGAATACTTGTAGCCGGTGGCCTTGATGGCGTCCAGCACCTCGGCGGCCATGGTGAAGCCGTGCTTCTTGATGGTGCGGTCCACGATCTGGCCCAGCTGCTTCTTGCCGCAGGTGAAGGTGATCTCATAGTCGAAGACCTTCTCCGGGTCGCTGCGGTCCACAAAGCCCAGGTCCTGGGGCAGGTTGTGGTTGAAGATGAGGCGACCGGGAGTGACCTCCACCACCTTGGACCGCTCCACGCCGTCGATGGTCTTGGTGACCCGGACGCCGATGGGGCAGTGGGGGCCAATGACGCCCTCGTTATAGGCCATGAGGGCCTCGTCCTCGTTGGCATAGAAATGGAGCGGCTTGTAGGTGGCGGGACGCTTACCCTCCGCCTTGGCCTGCTCGTTGGCCGCCAGGAACTCCTCGGCGTCCACAACGGACTGGGCCGTCAGGCCGGTGTCACCGTCGTCCTCGCACCAAATGGTCTCGGCACCCTTTTCCGCCTTGCCCATGCGGTCCATGGTCAGGTAGTAAGAGCCCAGCACCATGTCCTGGGTAGGCACGGTGACGGGGCCGCCGTCCTGGGGACGCAGCAGGTTGTTGGCGGAGAGCATCAGGATGCGGGCCTCGGCCTGGGCCTCGGCGGACAGGGGCACGTGGATAGCCATCTGGTCGCCGTCGAAGTCAGCGTTGAAGGCGGTGCAGTTCAGGGGATGCAGCTTCAGGGCGCGGCCGTCCACCAGCACGGGCTCGAAGGCCTGGATGCCCAGGCGGTGCAGGGTCGGGGCGCGGTTGAGCATGACGGGGTGGTCCTTGATGATGACGTCCAGCGCATCCCAGACCTCGGTGACGCCCTTATCCACCATCTTCTTGGCGGACTTGATGTTGTTGGCGGTGCCGTCCTCCACCAGCTTCTTCATAATGAAGGGGCGGAACAGCTCCACGGCCATCTCCTTGGGCACGCCGCACTGGTAAATTTTCAGCTCGGGGCCGACGACGATAACGCTTCGGCCGGAGTAGTCGACACGCTTGCCCAGCAGGTTCTGACGGAACCGGCCCTGCTTGCCCTTGAGCATATCGGAAAGGGATTTCAGCGCCCGGTTGTTGGCGCCGGTGACGGCACGGCCCCGGCGGCCGTTGTCGATCAGGGCGTCCACGGCCTCCTGCAGCATCCGCTTCTCGTTGCGGATGATGATGTCGGGGGCGTGGAGCTGCACCAGCCGCTTCAGGCGGTTGTTCCGGTTGATGACCCGGCGGTACAGGTCGTTTAAGTCAGAGGTGGCGAACCGTCCGCCGTCCAGCTGAATCATGGGACGGATATCCGGCGGAATGACGGGCAGCACGTCCATGATCATCCAGCTGGGCTTGTTGCCGGACTCCCGGAAGGCTTCCACGACCTCCAGCCGCTTGACGATCCGCAGCTTCTTCTGAGAGGAGGCGGTTTTCAGCTCCTCCCGCAGCTGGTTAGACAGCTGATCCAGATCGATCTGCTCTAATAGCTCCTTGATGGCCTCCGCGCCCATACCGGCACGGAAATCGTCCTCGTACTTCTCCCGCATATCCCGGTACTCCTTCTCAGTGAGCACCTGATTCCGGGCCAGAGGTGCGTCACCGGGATCGGTGACGATATAGGCCGCGAAGTACAGCACCTTCTCCAGAACCTTGGGGCTGATATCCAGCACCAGACCCATCCGGGAGGGGATGCCCTTGAAATACCAGATGTGGCTGCAGGGAGCGGCCAGCTCGATGTGGCCCATGCGCTCCCGGCGCACCTTGGACTTGGTGACCTCGACGCCGCAGCGATCGCAGATCTTGCCCTTGTACTTGATCTTTTTATACTTGCCGCAGTGGCACTCCCAGTCCTTGGTGGGTCCGAAAATCCGCTCGCAGTACAGACCATCCCGCTCCGGCTTCAGGGTGCGGTAGTTGATGGTCTCGGGCTTCTTTACCTCGCCATAGGACCACTGCCGGATCATCTCCGGGGACGCAATGCCAATTTTAATGGCATCAAAGGTGGCATCTGCCATGTGTAGCCTCCTTATTCTTCGTTGTCGGCATCCATGTCGCCGAACACATCCATAATATCCTCAGGGCTGTCCTCGTCAATGACGAAGCCAGCATCCAGCACCTCATCGGTGGAGCCCACCACAACGTCGTTTCCGGCGTCGTTGGCGTAGACGACCTCATCGTCATCATCATCGTCCTTCAGCTCGATCTCGTTGCCGTTTTCATCCAGCACACGGATATCCAGGCACAGAGCCTGCAGCTCCTTGACCAGGACCTTGAAGGATTCGGGCACGCCAGGCTTGGGGATGTTGGCGCCCTTGACGATGGCTTCGTAGGTCTTGACACGTCCGGTGACATCGTCGGACTTGACGGTGAGGATTTCCTGCAGGGTATAGGCCGCGCCGTAAGCTTCCAGCGCCCAGACCTCCATTTCGCCGAAACGCTGGCCGCCGAACTGGGCCTTGCCGCCCAGAGGCTGCTGGGTAACCAGCGCGTAGGGACCGGTGGAACGGGCGTGAATCTTATCGTCAACCAGATGGTGCAGCTTCAGGTAGTAGGGATAGCCCACGGTGACCAGATTATCGAAGGGCTCGCCGGTACGGCCGTCGTACAGGACGGTTTTGCCGTCCTCACGCAGGCCCGCCAGCTTCAGGGTTTCCCGGATGTCCTTCTCGTTGGCGCCGTCGAACACAGGCGTGGCGACCTTCCAGCCCAGCGCCTTGGCGGCGTAGCCCAGATGAACCTCCAGAACCTGACCGATGTTCATACGGGAAGGCACGCCCAGGGGGTTCAGCACGATGTCCAGCGGGGTGCCGTCGGGCAGGAAGGGCATATCCTCCTCCGGCAGGACACGGGACACAACGCCCTTGTTGCCGTGGCGACCGGCCATCTTATCGCCCACGCCGATTTTCCGCTTCTGGGCCAGATACACCCGGACGGACTTGGTAACGCCGGGAGCCAGCTCGTCGGAATTCTCCTTGGTGAACACCTTCACGTCCACCACGATGCCGGAAGTACCATGAGGCACCTTCAGGGAGGTGTCCCGGACTTCTCTTGCCTTCTCGCCGAAAATGGCCCGCAGCAGGCGCTCCTCGGGGGTCAGCTCCGTCTCGCCCTTGGGGGTGACCTTACCCACCAGATAGTCGCCGGCATGAACCTCCGCGCCCACGCGGATGATGCCGTTTTCGTCCAGATCCTTCAGGGTATCCTCGCCCACGTTGGGGATGTCCCGGGTGATTTCCTCGGGGCCAAGCTTGGTGTCCCGGGCTTCCGTCTCGTACTCCTCGATGTGGATGGAGGTGAACACGTCCTCACGAACCAGACGCTCGTTGAGCAGAATGGCGTCCTCGTAGTTGTAGCCTTCCCAGGTCACGAAGCCGATGAGCACGTTCTTGCCCAGGGCCACCTCGCCGCCGGAGCAGGAGGGGCCGTCGGCGATGATTTGCTCGGTATCCACCCGCTCGCCCACCACTACGATGGGCCGCTGGTTGATGCAGGTGCCGGCATTACTGCGGGCGAACTTGATCAGGTTGTGAACGCAGGTTTCGCCGCTGTCATACTTGACGGTGATAGAGGAGGCGGACACAGCGGTGACCACGCCGGGACCTTTGGCCTTGACGCAGACCTCGGAGTCCACAGCCGCCTTGTGCTCGATGCCGGTAGCGACGATGGGCGGCTCGGTGGTCAGCAGGGGCACGGCCTGACGCTGCATGTTCGCGCCCATCAGAGCACGGTTGGCGTCGTCGTTCTGCAGGAAGGGGATGAAGGAGGTGGCGATGGAAATCATCATTCTGGGAGACACGTCGATATAATCGATCATGCCCCGGTCCACCTCGATGATTTCGTTGCGGTGACGGCAGGTGATACGGGCATTGGCAAGGCAGCCGTTTTCGTCCAGAGGCTCATTGGCCTGACCGATGTAGTAATCATCCTCCACATCAGCGGTCATATACTCCACTTCCTTGGTGACAAAGCCGGTGGCCTTGTCCACCTTGCGGTAGGGAGCCTCCACGAAGCCGTACTCGTTGATTCTGGCGAAGGTTGCCAAATAGTTAATCAGGCCGATGTTGGGGCCTTCGGGGGTCTCGATGGGGCACATGCGGCCGTAGTGGGTGTAGTGAATATCACGGACATCGAAGGAAGCCCGGTCACGGCTCAAACCGCCGGGGCCCAGAGCGGACAGGCGGCGCTTGTGGGTCAGCTCGGACAGGGGGTTATTCTGGTCCATGAACTGAGACAGGGGTGAAGAACCGAAGAATTCCTTGATGACGGCGGTCACAGGCCGGATGTTAATCAGGCTCTGGGGCGTGACGGTGTCCAGATCCTGCACGGTCATGCGCTCCCGGATGACACGATCCAGTCGGCTGAAACCGATGCGGAACTGGTTCTGCAGCAGCTCGCCCACGCAGCGCAGGCGGCGGTTGCCCAGGTGGTCGATATCATCGGGGGTGCCGATGCCCATAGCCACACAGTTCAGGTAGTTGATGGAGGCCATGATGTCGTCCACAATGATGTGGTTGGGAATCAGGTCGGTAAAGCGCTCGGCAATGGCATCCTTCCAACCGTCAGCAGGAACGGATTCCAGCATTTCCTTCAGCACGGGGAAGTAGACCTTCTCGGTAACGCCGTACTCCTTGGGATCGAAGTCCACGAAGGCGGACATATCCACCATGTTGTTGGAGAACACCTTGACGTTACTGTCGCCTACCTTGACGACAGCCTCGTTGACACCCCGGCGGCTCAGCTCGTGGGCCTGGGCCCGGGAGATGAACTCACCGGGCATGACCAGAATCTCGCCGGTCATGGGGTCGGCAATGGGCTCCGCCGCTTCCTGACCGGACAGGCGGCTCCAGATGTCCATTTTCTTGTTGAATTTATAGCGGCCCACCTTGCTCACATCGTAGCGGTGGGGATCAAACAGCAGGCCCTCCAGATGGGCGATTGCGGTCTCCACCGTAGGAGGCTCACCGGGACGCAGACGGCGGTAGATTTCGAGCAAAGACTCGTCCTTCGTCTTGCAGGGATCCTTGTCAATCGTCGCCAGAATCCGGGCATCCTCACCAAACATCGCCTTGATCTGCTCGTCCGTCTCCACGCCCAGCGCCCGAATCAGGCAGGTAATGGGCAGCTTGCGGTTTTTGTCGATACGAACCCAGAACACGTCGGAGTTGTCGGTCTCGTATTCCAGCCAGGCGCCGCGGTAGGGAATCACGGTGGCGGTGTAGGTATGCTGGTCGGCCTTGTCCACCTCGTGCCCGTAGTACATACCGGGGCTGCGGACGATCTGGGTGATAATAACACGCTCCGCGCCGTTAATCACGAAGGTGCCGCCGTTGGTCATCACAGGGAAATCACCCATGAAGATTTCCTGCTCCTTGATTTCGCCGGTTTCGGTGTTGCGCAGGCGAACCCGCACCTTGATGGGCTTGGCGTAGGTGGCATCCCGCTCCTTGCACTCCTCAATGGTGTACTTAGCCTTGTCCTCCATGGTGTAATCCAGGAAGGAAAGCTCCAGCTTACCGGAGAAGTCGGTAATGGTGCCTACGTCCCGGAAGACCTCCCGCAGACCGGTATCCAGGAACCACTGATAGGAGTCCTTCTGGATTTTCAGCATGTTGGGGATCTCCAGGATCTCTTCATACTTCGCGTAAGACTTACGCATGGTCTTGCCGAACATTACGTCCTTGACCATTGCCATATGGATCATCACAGCCTTTCTTTCGAGTTGTGTGTTGCTTATGATACGCTTGGTGCGGTTGTCAAAATTGATGAATTTGCTCCTTGACAGCCGCCCATTCCTGTGCTAAAATGACCATGTTAAGGGGAGAAATCCGCAGATAGGCATAGTATCACAGTATGGACAATCATTATATCATCCAGCGCAATTTTTGTCAATGAATAATTTCCACAATTCCGGGGCTTATGCCTCGTTTTTTTACGCCAATTTTCACCATAAATTACGCCGCCCGATGGAATCCCACCGGGCGGCGCTTTTCATTTTTGGACACGAGCAGCAGGGGGGGGTGAAGCCCCGTCTGCGTTTCCATATCTGTATCTATTTCTTATTCTGTTTCTTCTTCTGTATCTGTTAGGGAAGGTACGGGGATTGATAGCCCCCCGTCCCCCTCCGAAACGTTCCTTACTGTGCGGGGGTAATGACCGGCTTGGGCTCACCCAGCTTCTCCACCTTGGAGTCCTTAATCAGGCCCTTCGGGCAGACGGAAGCGCACTGACCGCAGTTGTCGCACTTGGTGTAGTCGATCTGGGCCAGATTGTTGGTGATGGTGATGGCGCCCTTGGGGCAGGTCTTCATGCACTTGCCGCAGCCGATGCAGCCGATGGTGCAGGCCCGGTTGGTTACAGCGCCCTTTGCCAGAGAATTGCAGGCAATAACCACATTCCGGTCGGGCTCCACGGCGGTGATGACCTTTCTGGGGCACACCTGCGCGCAGGCCATGCAGCCGACACACAGGTCTTCGTCCACCACAGCCACACCGTTCTTCACAGAGATGGCGCCGTACTTGCAGACTCTGGTGCAGGAGCCGTAGCCCAGGCAGCCGTACTTACAGGACAGGGGGCCGCTGCCGCCGACCTTGGAAGCCGCCAGGCAGTCGTGGAAGCCCTCATAGTTGGCCTTCATCTTCGCGCCCTTGGTGAGGTTGCCCTCAGCATCAAAGGTCCGGGCGCCGGAGCAGCGCACCATGGCGACCTTCCGGGTCACCGCCTCAGCCTGTACGCCCATGATGGCAGCCATGGCTTGGGCACACTCATTGCCGCCGGAAGCGCACTTGCCCACGGGAGCCTCGCCCTTCAGCACCGCTTCGGCGTAGGCACCGCAGCCGGCAAAGCCACAGCCGCCGCAGTTGGCGCCGGGCAGGCACGCATTCAGCTGATCCAGCCGGGGGTCCGTCTCTACATAAAATACCTTGGAGGCAGCCGCCAGCACCAGTCCGAAGACCAGTCCCAGACCGCCCAGAATCGCAATTGCAATCAAAATATCCATACGCCGCGCCTCCTTAGAAAATCTTCAGGCCGGAGAAGCCCATGAACGCCAGCGCCAGCAGACCGGCAGCAATCAGCGCAATGGGGAAGCCCTTGAAGCACTCCGGGCAGTCGGTCTTGTCCACCCGCTCACGGACGGAAGCAAACAGGACGATGGCCAGCGTAAAGCCCAGACCGCCCGCAGCGCCGTTGACAACGCTCAGCAGGAAGTTGTAGCCTGCCTGCACATTCACCAGCACCACGCCGAGAACCGCGCAGTTGGTGGTGATCAGGGGCAGGAACACGCCCAGGGCCTTATACAGGGCGGGGACGAACTTCTTCAGGAACATCTCCACAACCTGCACCAGCGCCGCGATGACCAGAATGAATGCCACGGTCTGCATATATTCAAGGCCCAGCGCAACCAGCAGCAGGTTAATGAGGTAGCAGGCCGCGGAGGCCAGCGCCATGACGAAGGTAACCGCCATGCCCATGCCGACAGCAGTGTCGATCTTCTTGGAAACACCCATGAAGGGGCAGATGCCGTAGAATTTGACAAGAATGAAGTTCTGGCTCAGCAGGGCGCTGAGGATAATGCCGATAATCGCTTCCATTACTTCGCCGCCTCCTTCTTCTTATTCTTCATTTCCAGATGCTTCATGAGCTTCTGGGAACCGGCGATGACAAAGCCCAGCACCAGGAAGCCGCCCACGGGCATGACCATCTGCATGGCGGGGAACTGGGCAGGGATCAGGCGAATGCCCTCGCCGCCGTTCAGGATACCGCCGCCGAAGGTGCCCTTGCCCAGCAGCTCCCGGATGACGCAGACCACAATCAGCGCCACGGTGTAGCCGATGCCCTGACACAGGCCGTCCACGGCGGAAGCCGCCACAGTGTTCTTGGAGGCGAAGGCTTCCGCCCGGCCCAGAACGATACAGTTGACCACGATCAGGGGAATGAACACACCCAGAGACGCGGACAGTGCGGGAATGAAGGCCTGCAGAGCCAGGTCAACGATGGTGACGAAGCCCGCGATGATGGTGATGTAGGCCGCGATACGAATTTGCGAGGGAATGAAGTTCCGCAGAGCGGAGATCAGCACGTTGGAACAGATGAGGATTGCGGTAACCGCCAGGCCCATGCCGATGCCGTTAAACAGGCTGGTGGTGATGGCGAGGGTGGAGCACATGCCCAGCAGCTGAACCAGCACCGGGTTTTTGGTCAGCAGGCCCTCTTTGAATTGCTTTTTGAAATCCATACGAACTACCTCCTTAACCCAGCTTTGCCACGGCGTTCAGCGCGGCATTGACACCGGTGCAGACTGCCCGGGAGGTGATGGTCGCGCCGGTGAGGGCGTCCACCTGACCGCCGTCCTTCGTGACGGAAACGCTGCCGCTCATACCGGTGAACTGGCTCCGGAAGGCAGTACCCGCAGCGCCCTGAGAAGCAGCCTCAGCGCCCAGGCCGGCGGTTTCCGTATGGTTGACAACGGAAATGCCCAGCACCTTGCCGGCATTGTCCACGCCCACCATCATGGTGACGGTGCCGTTAAAGCCGGAGGGCGTTACCTCCACGGCGTAACCGGACTGGCCCTTGTAGACCGTGGACACAAGGCCGGTGTCATCGGTGAAGGCAATTTCCTCGCCGCCGCCGGGGAGCACCGCCTCAATGGCGGTCTGAGTTTTCTGCTCGTTGATTGCCTGAATTTTGGGGGCGGTGACGGAGTTGACCGCCGCCAGCGCCGCCGCCACAACGGCGGTAATCAGCAGCAGGGTGATCGTCAGACGGGCGATATAGGCAACATTACTTTCAGTTTTCATTGTTTCGCCGCCTCCTTCTTGGGCGCGCCGAACTTCACGGGGCGGCCGATCTTGTCAAGCAGGACTGTGCAGACGTTCATGCACAGGATGGCGTAGGAAACGCCCTCGTTATAGCCGCCGAAGTAGCGGATCATGACGGTCAGAACGCCGCAGCCGATGCCGTAGACGATCTGGCCCAGCTTGGTCACGGGAGAGGTCACGTAGTCGGTGGCCATGAAGATGGCACCCAGCATCAGACCGCCGCCGAAGACCTGCGCCGCCATCCATGTAATCCGGTCATTGCCCCGGGGGAACAGGAAGGTCAGGATTGCCACGGTGAGAATGAAAGTCACGGGAATCCGGGCGGAGATCACCTTCCTTACCAGTAAGTACGCGAAGCCGATGAGCAGCAGCAGCGCGGAAGTCTCGCCGATGCAGCCGCCCACGTTGCCAAGGAACAGCGCGCCGACGGACTCGGAGCACATCACGCCCTGATGGAGGCTGGCCAGAGGGGTAGCGGCAGTAACCGCGTCAGCCGTGGAGACGATGCCCGCGGCGTTGCTGAAACCAGCCTTAACCCAGTTGCTCATAAGCACAGGCCAGCTGAACATGAAGGCACGTCCGGCAAGGGCAGGGTTCACAATGTTCTTGCCCAGTCCGCCAAACAGCATCTTCACCAGCATAATGGCGAAGGCATCGCCCAGAATGATGGTCCAGTAGGGAATGGTCACGGGGCACACAAAGGCCAGCAGTACGCCGGTGACGCAGGCGGACAGATCATAGGTCTTGCAGGGCTTCTTCAGAATCTGGCAGTACAGCCACTCGAAGAACACGCAGGCAGCCGCGCTGACCAGCGTGACCATCAGCGCCCGGAAGCCGAAGAAGTAGATGGAACCCAGCAGCGCGGGCAGCAGTGCAATCAAGACATCGCGCATGATGGTGCGGGTGGTTACGGGGCTGTGGGCGTGGGGCGAGCTGGAAATCGTCAGCTCATAAAAGTATTTCATCTGTGCCATTTGATTTCCACCTCCTTATTTCTTCACCGGCGCGGATGCGTTGCGGATGACCTGCTTTGCCACCCGGAAGCCCAGCACCAGCGGCACGCTGGCGGGACAGGTGTAGGCGCAGGAGCCGCACTCGATGCAGTCCATGATGTTGTTTTTCTTCATTTCCTCCACGTCGCCATTCTGCCAGGCCTTGTACATGAGCACAGGCATCAGCTTCATGGGACAGGCGTCGATGCACTTGCCGCAGCGCAGACAGTGGGGATCCTCCACAAAGTGGTGGTTGTTCTTGCCCAGCACCGTGACGGCGTTGACGCCCTTGATGGTGGGAACATTCAGGTCATACTGGGCAACGCCCATCATGGGGCCGCCAGAGAGGACCTTGTAGGGGTTCTCGTTCCGTCCGCAAGCCTCGATGAGATCGTTGAAGGCGGTGCCGATGGGCACCAGCAGATTTTTCGGCTCCATGAGGATGTCGCCAGAAACCGTCACGATTCTCTGAATCAGGGGCATACCGTCATAGACCGCCTCGCAGATGGCCCGGGTCGTGGCAGCGTTGAACACCGCGCAGCCCACTGCGGCGGGCAGTCCGCCAGAGGGCACTTCCCTGCCGGTGATGGCGTAGATCAGCTGCTTTTCAGCGCCCTGAGGGTACTTGGCGGGCAGCACGTCCACGAGAATGTCCTCGCCTGCCGCTGCCTTCAGCGCCGCGATGGCCTCGGGCTTGTTGTCCTCGATGCCGATATGTCCTTCCTTCAGGCCGAAGATCTTCATGATGATCCGGAGGCCCTTCACCACCTGCTCCGGATGCTCCCGGCACAGCCGGTCGTCCGCCGTGATGTAAGGCTCGCACTCGCCCGCGTTGACAATGGCGGTGTCCACCTTGCCGATGCCGCCGGAGAGCTTGACGTGGGTGGGGAAGGTAGCGCCGCCCATGCCGACGATGCCCGCTTCATGAATGATATCCACCAGCTGCTCCGGGGTCAGCGCGTCCACTTCCTCCTGCGTGCGGGGCTTAATATCCTCGCACAGCGTGTCCAGATGGTCATTTTCGATGACCACGCTGAGGACGGTGCTGCCGTTGGTGTGGGGCCGCATTTCCACCGCCTTTACCTTACCGGAAACGGAAGCGTGAACCGGGACGCACAAGCCCTGATTGTCGCCGATCTTCTGACCCCTGGTCACCAGATCGCCCTTGGCGACCAAAGGCTTACAGGGCGCGCCGATATGCTGCGCCATAGGAATGACTACAATATCCGGTTCGGGAAATACCTGGGTTTCCTTGTCGCATGCGTACCATTTGTTTTCTTTGGGATGCACCCCGCCGAAAAAAGAAAACGCCATGTTTCTTCACCTCTTTCAAATTTCGCGGAACCAGCCGCAAGTATTCGCATACATCATAGCGCACTTTTCTCAATTTGTCCACATTTTTATTCATAACTTACAAAAAAATGCGCTTCATTCCGTTTTTATCGATACAACATGAACGAAATATACAAAAGCCCCCGGCTTTTGGGTAGCCGGGGGCAAAAAGCATTATTCTTCGTACCGGGGCACCGGGGTCACCACCGGGGTGCCGTCGGCCTTCAGCAGCGGGGTCAGACCGCCGGCGTAGCCGCTGGCGTGAAACAGGTAGTTGACACCGGTCTGCTTATCCACCAGTATCTTCGTGACGGTTAAACTGCCTTCCGAATAGACTTCGGCAAAGCGTTTCTCCTTTTTTGTCATTTACTTCTCCTTGACAGACTCCACGATGCCGCTGGCCATGCCCACCAGTCCCTGCATCTCGCTGGGAATGATGATCTTGGTAGCCTTGCCGTCGGCAACCTTCTGCATGGCCTCGATGGCCTTCAGCTTGAGAACGGAGTCGTTGGGCGCCTTCTCGTTCAGCAGCGCCAGAGAATCCGCCATGGCCTTCTGCACCGCCATGATTGCCTGCGCCTCGCCGTCGGCCCGGAGGATGGCAGCCTGCTTCTCGGCCTCTGCCTTCAGAATGGCAGCTTCCTTCTCGGCGCTGGCCCGGAGGATGGCGGACTCCTTCTCGCCCTCGGCAATCAGGATGGCGGACTTCTTCTGGCCCTCGGCCTGCAGGATGGCCTGACGGCGGTCACGCTCGGCCTTCATCTGCTTCTCCATGGAGTTCTGGATGTCCTGAGGCGGCAGAATGTTCTTCAGCTCCACCCGGTTGACCTTGATGCCCCAGGGGTCGGTGGCCTCGTCCAGAATGGCCCGCATTTTGGTGTTGACCACGTCGCGGGAGGTCAGGGTCTGGTCCAGCTCCAGATCGCCGATGATGTTACGCAGAGTGGTGGCCGTCAGCGTCTCCATAGCCGCCATGGGCTGCTCCACGCCGTAGGCGTACAGCTTGGGGTCGGTAATCTGGAAGTACACCACGGTGTCGATCTGCATGGTGACGTTATCCTTGGTGATGACGGGCTGAGGGGGATAGTCCAGCACCTGCTCCTTGAGGGAGACACGGCGGGCGATGCGGTCAATGAAGGGAACCTTGAAGTGCAGGCCCACGCCCCACACAGTCTGGAACGCGCCCAGCCGCTCGATGACGTACGCCCGGGACTGCTGAACCACAGCGATGTTGCTGACCACAATAATCAGCGCGATGATGGCAATAATGAAAATAATCAGCATAGTATGTACCTCCTGTTATTCTTTCCGATTTTTTATACGTTTGCGGGAACCTCCGCGGGGGAAACGAAAGCCTTGACCCCCTCAATTCTGTCCACCTTCACCAGCGTCCCCGCCGGGATGGGCTGTCCTGAGGTGCTCCGGGCTGTCCACTCCATGGCCCCCAGCTTCACCTGTCCCACAGCGGACACATTGTCGATGGCGGCGGTCACCAAGCCCGTGGTACCGACGACACTGTCCACATTGGTTGCCGTGAGCTTTGGCGACAGGTATTTTTTTGCCAGCGGACGCAGCGCCAGCAGCAGCCCCGCGGACACCGCCAGAAACAGCAGGGTTTGCAGCCACGCAGGCCCGCCTGCAAGCGCCGTCAGCAGCGCAATCAGAGCGCCCGCCGCGAACCACAGGGATACCATGCTGACGGTGGATGCCTCCGCTGCCAGAAAGACCACCATCAGCACCAGCCATACAATTGCAGCCATATTCATTAGGAATACCTCCTTCCAGGAACGTTCCTTACCCTTTCTTTGGGTATGGCACTATCATAGCAGAATTCCGTCCTGCCGTCAATGAAGGAAGCCCCCGAAAAATGTGTGTTTTTTATAGATTTCACACAAATTTTACATGGCTTCGACAGGATTTTACGATATTTCAAACAGCTTTCATTACATTCACTATGAATTTATCGATTTTTTCACATCGATTGATGTCCGGACAGCCTGTCCAGCCCCGCCTCGGCCCAGCCGTAGAGTGCCATTCCCGCCGCGCTGATGGGAACCCACAGAGCCGTGAACACCGGGCAGATCTGACCCAGGAAATTTCCCGGCTGGCCCCGGTAATCCCAGACGGCAAAATTCCGGTTTACCAGCAGGCCCGTGACCAGCTCCACCGCCGTGATGGCGCCCGCACCCGCGCCCAGCTTGGCGGGCACGGAAATAGGCCTTCTGCGCAGCCGGCCCAGCAGCAGGAAGCACAGCCCGCCCGCCCCGAACATGCTGATATGACTGCGACCCCGGTACAATAGCTCCAGTCCCACATAGGCGCTGCCTCCAAGGCAGAACAGGCTCAGATACTTTCCAATTTTCACGCAAACCACCTCTGGGAAAGTATTCCCAAAAATTCTGCGGAAAAACAAAAATAATTCTTGACAAAGCAGGTATCTTAAGATATACTTAGGAAGCTGATTTCGGCGGTGCCCGAAATCCTTTGACCACATGGCGGCATAACTCAGTTGGTAGAGTAGCCGGTTCATACCCGGTATGTCATCTGTTCGAATCAGATTGCCGCTACCAGGCCCGTTGGTCAAGCGGTTAAGACACCGCCCTTTCACGGCGGTAACATGGGTTC
>JALFAD010000004.1 GCA_022772525.1 Clostridiales bacterium | reverse complement strand
TCCTCCGCGCCTTGAAACTGGAATCATTATACCATCAACCGCCTGTAAAATAAAGTGGTGATATAAAGTTTCACGCCCTCCCGGAGGGAAGACGTGATTGCTGATGCTTTACCGGATTACCCGAACCCGAACGACGCCCTCGATTCCCTTCAGGTGCTCCACCGCTTCGGCGGAGGGGTGGTGGTCAAGGTCCAGCATGGTGTAGGCGTACTCGCCCCGGCTCTTATTCATCAGACCCGCGATGTTTACGTTCTCGTTGGCGATGGCGGCGGTGAACCGGCCCAGGGAGCCGGGAATGTTGTGGTGCAAAATGGTGATGCGGCCCTCGCTCTGGCACACACCCATGTCGCAGTTGGGGTAGTTGACGGAATTGACGATGTTGCCGTTTTCCAGATAGTCCATCATCTCCCGGACAGCCATCCGGGCGCAGTTGTCCTCAGATTCCTCGGTGGAAGCTCCCAGATGGGGAATGGCGATGCAGCCGGGCATATTGGCGGTCTTGGGGTTGGGGAAGTCGGTGACATACCGGGCAACCTTGCCGCTCATCAGGGCATCCGCCATGGCGTCGTCGTCCACCAGCAGATCCCGGGCAAAGTTCAAAATGATCACGCCGTCCTTCATCTTCGCCAGAGCGGAGGCGTTAATCATCTTCTCGGTGTCCTTGAGAAGGGGCACATGGACGGTGATGATGTCGCACAGGGCGTAGATTTCCTCGGGGGTCTTGACCCGCTGGACGTGACCGTCCAGATTCCAGGCCGCCTCCACGGAGATGTGGGGGTCGCAGCCGTAGACCTCCATGCCCAGCTTTCTTGCCCGGTTGGCAAGAGGGCCGCCGATGTTGCCCAGACCGATGATGCCCAGCTTTTTTCCGGCAATCTCGTGACCGGCAAACCGGGACTTGCCCTTTTCCACCTTCTTGGCAATGTCGGGGTCGTCCTTGATGGACTGCACCCAGTTGACGCCGCCGATGATGTCCCGGCTGCCCAGCAGCATTCCGCACAGCGTCAGCTCCATGACGCTGCGGGCGTTGGCGCCGGGGGTGTTGAACACCACAATCCCCTGATCGGCGCAGCTGGTCAGGGGAATGTTGTTGACACCCGCGCCTGCCCTAGCCACCGCCAGCAGGTTTTCCGGCAGAACCATGTCGTGCATGTTGGCGCTGCGCAAAACGATGCCGTCGGCTTTCTCCATGTCGTCGGTCAGGGCGAAATCCTCCGTCCAAAGAGCGGTGCCCTGCTGGGAAATCTTATTTAAATAATGAATCTGGAACATATTGTTTCCTTCCTTATACCGTTTTTTCGTAGTGCTCCATGAAGGCAACCAGCTTTTCCACGCCCTCGATGGGCATGGCGTTGTAGATGCTGGCCCGCATACCGCCCACGGTGCGGTGACCCTTCAGGTTCACAAAGCCGGCTTCCGTGGCGGCCTTGACAAATTTCGCGTCCTGATCTGCGTCGCCGGTGACGAAGGGCACGTTCATGAGGGAGCGATCTTTTTTCACCACAGTGCCGTGGAACAGGCGGCTACTGTCCAGATAATCGTAGAGAATGGCGGCCTTCTTCTCATTATAGGCCTTCATTTCCTCCAGACCGCCGTTACGCAGCAGCCACTTGAACACCTTGCCGCAGATGTAGATGCCGTAGGCAGGAGGGGTGTTGTACATGGAGCCGTGGTCGGCGTGGGTCTTGTAGCGCAGCATGGTGGGCGTGCCGGGGAGCACATCCTCCGTAATCAGGTCTTCCCGGATAATGGCGATCACCACACCGGCGGGGCCTACATTCTTCTGCGCGCCGCCGTAGAGCATGCCGTACTTGGTTACGTCCACCGGCTCACTGAGGAAGCAGCTGGAAACATCCGCCACCAGATCCTTGCCCTTGGTGTTGGGCAGGGTGTGGAATTTGGTGCCATAAATTGTGTTGTTCTCGCAGATATAGACATAATCCGCGTTCTCGCTGATGGGCAGGTCAGAGCAGTCGGGAATATAGGAAAAGGTCTTGTCGGCGGAGGACGCCACGGCGTTGGCCTGACCGTACATCTGAGCCTCCTGATAAGCCTTCTTGGCCCACTGACCGGTGATGATATAGTCGGCAACCTTATTCTTCATCAGGTTCATGGGAATCATGGCGAACTGCTGGGAAGCGCCGCCCTGCAGAAACAGAACCTTATAGTTGTCGGGAATGCCCATCAGGGTACGAAGGTCGGCTTCCGCTTCATCGATGATGGTCTGGTAGGCCTTGGAGCGGTGGCTCATTTCCATGACGGACATACCGGTTCCCCGGTAGTCCAGCATTTCATCGGCGGCTTCTTTTAATACGCTCTCTGGCAGCACCGCCGGCCCGGCGGAAAAATTATAGACTCTGGACATAAAACGTCCCTCCTAATTATTTCTGTAAAAGTGTTTTTAGCAGCTCGTAGCCGTGGGGCACGAAAGTGCCGGTGGCTTTGGCTTCGGCCTCGGTGTAGCGGGCCTTCTTTTTCTCCTGACGGGTGCTGTCGTAGAGCACATAGGGCACCGGGTCGCAGCTGTGGGTGCGGATGCGGATGGGGGTGGGATGGTCGGGCAGCACCAGCATCCGGTAGTCCTCCCCTGCCTCTTCCATGGCCTTCATAATCGGCGCAATCACCCGGCTGTCCAGATATTCGATAGACTGCACCTTTTCCTTCACAAGGCCCTGATGGCCCATCTCGTCGGGGGCCTCCACATGGATGTAGGCGAAGTCGCAGCCGTCCTTCAACAGCGCGTCGATGGCAGCCTGAGCCTTGCCCTCCCAGTTGGTGTCCAGGGAGCCGGTAGCGCCCTCTACATGGCAGATTTTCATGCCCGCCCCCACGGCGATGCCCTTCAGGAGGTCAACGGCGGAGATCATGGCGCCCTTCAGGCCGGTTTTCTCCGTAAAGCTGCCAAGGCTGGGTTTCGTGCCCGCGCCCCAGTACCAAAGCGAATTGGCCTTGTTCTTGCCCTCTGCTGCCCGTCTGAGGTTCACGGGGTGGTTGTTGAGAATGTCGAAGCTGCGCTCCATAAAGCTGCGCAGCACCGGCTCCTCCGGAAGGTAGGGGCCGATGACCCGGGTCAGATGGTCGTGAGGCGGCTCCAGCTTGGCAAGACGGCCGTGCTTCCATACCATGATGTGGCGGTAGCTGGTGCCGGTGTAGAACTGAAATTCCTCATCATTAAAATTGGCCCGTATGGCGTCCATCAGCTGGTCGGCTTCCTCGGTGGGAATCTCGCCGGAGCTGTGGTCCAAGATGGTCTTTTCGGCGTAAGGCTCCTTTTCTGTCAGGGTCACCACGTTGCAGCGGAAAATAATATCGTCCGGCTCCATTTTAACGCCCACGCTGAGAGCTTCCAGGGGAGATCGTCCGGTGAAGTCCGTTTTGGGGTCATAGCCCATAACCGACAGGTTGGCAACCTCGCTGCCCGGGTGCATTCCCTCCGGCACGTTCTGCACCATGCCCATCTGCCCGCCGCAGGCCAAAACGTCCATCGCGGGAGTTTTGGCGTATTCCAGCGGGGTTCTTCCGTCCAGCGCGGCGATGGGTTCATCCGACATTCCGTCGCCCAATACTACGATATACTTCATAGTCTCTCTCCTAACGTCTTTGCAGCGTGTCCGTCCGCATTCCAAAGACAATTGTATACTTTAAATAGTACCATTTCTTTCCTTAGAATACAATATGAAAAACTACCCGAAAAAGCGACACACTTTTCCAACAATCGTGGGCATTTTTCCAAAGAAAAACCGCCCTGCCAAGTCAGGCGGGGCGATGATTCACGATTTTTGGCGGGGCTGCTCCAATCTGTCATTTGAAGGAAATTTGCGCCTGCAATATGCGTAAGCGCCTTCAAACAGCTTGTTGTACAAATTGAAGAACGACGTGAGCGGATAGGACAATGCGCAAATGATCAGAAAACAGATTCCCCACCCAAGTACAAATTCAAAACCGGAATCCCGCAGAAAATGATCAAATAACCGCTGCCCAACAATGCTATATGTGAGAGTGTGAATGACATAAATTGCCATCGATCTCTTTCCAAGGGAAGCAGTGACTTTGTTGGACAGCACTTTTTTTGCTTTCTCTGAATTCTCGACAATGCAGATGACGATGACAGCAAAGAATCCGTCCAGGATATACGTCAATGTGTTTTCGGGGCGCTGAATACTGAAAAATGAGATAATCAGCAATAACAGGCGAAAGGGCTTGTTCTTAAAATAAGCGCTTTCCACCAACTCAGGAAGGAGCGTACCCAACAGACAAATTGGCACCCAGACCTGACCGATAAGAAACAGCAGCAAAATGAGGAATGCTTTTTTTTCAAAGCTCCAGTTGTCTCTTTTGATATAACAGGCAATGATGGAGGCAAACAAGAATTCCTGCATACACCAATACCCAGGAAAAAGATCAGCGCCAATCCGCAATGATTCGGGAACCGCAGAAAAAAGAGGTCTCTTCAGCCATACACAGTACAGGGTATTGACAAACAGACCGACGAAAACAAAGTAGCCATATCGTTTCAGGGTATAGGCAATCAAGGAGCGTTTGCTTTCGCCGATATACGCAAAATAGCCCAGCAGTACGCCGAAAAAAGCCACGCCCAGTTTCCCTGTTATGCCGCATAGAACTGCTTTTGTTGGAAAAGTTATCCAATACTTGAAGTATTCTGGCTGGAAATGACTGATGAAATGAGTGGTATATACCAGAAGAGCGGCAAACAGCTTAATGGTATCAAGTTCCGTATTTCTGAATGTCTGGTCAGTTTTTGTACGCATGGTAATTCTCCTACATTGAAGTTTATCTCAGATGAAATACATTCCGCCCGAGATCAGGATTCCGAAGAACATGAAGCCATTGATGAGGTGAAGCAGAAGCAGACTCCATGCAACGCTGTGTGCCCACCGATACTTCTCTTGCTGGGGGATAGCGATGAGTTCGGCAATACAGCAAATGAATAGAATCAGGGAAGAAAGCATGATTCCCCAAGTGAAGTTCCCATCCAAAGCTCTGGGCTCGGTTTCCGTCAGGAACATCACCTCGAGGAACGTGATGATTTCCAGAATCCAGCCGAAAAACAATATGTTGTTTTTTCTGTGATTCACCAGTGACAGGACAGTCACGAGCAAAGGGAAGATCAGGTTTGAAATCAGGAGCCAGGGGAAAAAGCCGGTTTCCATGTATCCCTGAAATCTGCTGAGTGAAAGCGTGATGCCGGATTCTGAATCGGATTGAAACAGCACGACATACTGGTAAAACAAGGGCGCCAGACTTGCCAAAAAGGCAACGCCAAACCAAATATATTTCACCAGCCCCTTGCTATGATTGCGGATCACTTCAATCAGGCAAATGAGGAACGCGGCTGGCGCGAAAGCGATTACAAAATTTGGCTTGAACAAATTGGTAATCAGAAGAAGAATGAAAAAACGAATGAGAGATTTGGGATTCACCCTGCTGCTGTCTTCCCGCATCAGCTGAACGAATGACAGGAAGGAGAGAATCGCAAACAGGCGCATTGGCATGTAGGTTGAATTATGCCAGGGCTGCGTAATGAGCGCGCTCCAATAGCCATAGGTATCCAATTCAAACAGCAGATAAAAAGGCGCTCTTTTGGGAAGATAAAGCGCAGACAAAAAAAGCAGACTGAATGACAGAAATGTGAGAAACAATTTGCAGTTCTCATCGGTCAGGTAGGGCAAGGACGACGTGCTCTTAATACGATGCTCGGCGCCGTCCTGCAAGCACAAAATCACCATCAGCGCTTTCCGGATGGCGAAGCCGGTCAGGCATACCAGTACACTGATGAAAAGGCTGATCATCAGGGTGTTACCGGTGATGCTGTATAACAGTTTCAGGCACACAGCCATGAAGGAATAAGTGGCAAGACCTGGCTCCGCGCCAATTGCTGCCAAAATATGCATTTTATAATCCGCAAGGAAAAGAACATCGTCAGAGACAGTCATTTCGTAAGTCAGATAAAAACACTGCATAATACCCAAAGACCAAGCACCATAGAAGGTACGTCAAGGGTTTTGCCTTTCGGAAACCGTTTGATGGCAGGATTGCGCTTTTCCATAGTAACACCTTTTCTCCATAGAATAGCCGCTGTGCGGCATAGATTCTTTGCACCCGTCTGTGCCGCAGGCACAACAATATATTCTATATGATACCATTTTCCGTCTGAGAATACAACTCTAAAAAATGTACGAAAGAACCGAGTATTATGTAAAAAATGTGGTCATTTTCTAAAAACCGCCCCGCCAAGTCAGGCGGGGCGATTCTGTCAGCCGGTATTCAGTTCAGATTCAGCTTTCTGTCCACCAGCCAGTACATCAGGAAGTATCCGGCCACGGCGACACCGGCAGTCATCACGGCGGAAGATGTAAAGACACGGAACACCATCTGCGCTCCCTCCGAGCCGGAGAAGGCCTGCATCGCCAGCGTGGCGCTGCACGTCATGGAAATGAGCATGTTGATGCCATAGTACACGCCAACCGCCGCCAGAATCTTGTGCTTTTTGGCGATGATGGAGCCGATGGTCACGGACAGCATCAGCACAACCAACTCGCACACAGAGCCGGTCAGCACGTTCAGCAGGAACAGGCCCACATATTTCCATGGCATCTGATCGCAGACGCGCAGGAAGCCTTCCCACAGTTCGGGAAGCTTCTCCCAGACCGTCTTATAAAAGCCCGGGATGCCGGTGAAGCCAATCATCAGCCATATGCACAATGCCGCGCAGATCACAAAGAACACAATGACCATGCCGATGGCAGAGTTCACCATGCTGGACAGCAGATTCTGGTGGGTACTCACCGGCAGGGTGAAGGTCAGATAGCCCTCGTCGGTGAAGCGGCTCTTGTAAAACCGTCCAATGTACAGGAACAGGCCCGCGACCCCTGCCACCGCCACAACGATCATGGCCGCAACCATGGCAAGCACATTCAGAACCACGATGACATTGTGCTCGGCATTCTGGGTGCTGGCGAGCATCAGATAGCGCATGGTCAGGCCTCCCAGCAGGCTGGCGCCCAGACAGACAAGGCACAGGGTTCCCAGCATTCCCCGGGTGGCCCGCCACTCGTGCTTTAGCAGTTTGGTAAACATTTGAACACCTCCCGGAACAGTTCATCCAGTGATTTTCCCGTCTCTTCCCGGACGGCATCGGTTTCGCCCTTCTGAATCACCTTACCCTGATACAGGAACAGGAATTCGTCCAGCACCCGCTCCACGTCGGAGATCAGGTGGGTGGAGATCAGCACCGTGGCGCTGGGGTCGTAATTATTGATAATGGTATTCAATATGTAGTCCCGGGCGGCGGGGTCAACGCCGCCGATGGGCTCGTCCAGCAGGTAGAGCTTTGCCCGCCGGGACATGGTCAGCACCAGCTGCACCTTCTCCTGCGTGCCCTTGGACAGGGTGCGGAATCTCGCTTCTGGGTCAATGCCCAGAGCGGTGAGCATCTGAGTTGCCCGGCTCCGGTCAAAGTCCTCATAGAAGTCGCCAAAAAAGTCCAGCAGCTCTGTGACCTTGCGCTGACGGCTAAAACAGGTTCTGTCCGGCAGGTAGGACACCAGCGCCTTGCTGTCTGCCCCGATTTTCTCGCCGCAGATGGTAATTTCCCCGGCGGTGGGGGTCAGCAGACCCGCCGCGATCTTGATAAAGGTTGTCTTGCCGCTGCCGTTGGGGCCCAGTAGACCGATGATTCTGCCCGCCGGCAGTTCCAGATTCAGGCCGTCCAGCGCGGGATTTCCGTGATAGCGCTTGGTCAGGCCCGTGGCTTTCAGAACACAGTCCATTTATACATCCTCCTTCTCTTTCTCCAGCTTCAGCAGCAATTGCGCCGCCTGCGATGGGGTAATTCCGAATACCATGAATTTTTCGGCGCATTCCCGCGCCAGTTCCTCCAAAATTCTTTCCCGCATTTTTTCCAAAACCTCCGGATTTTCCGTGACGGTGCGGCCGCTGGTGCCGCCGCTGACCAGCAGGCCTTCCCGTTCCAGCTCCGTCATGGCCCGCTGCATGGTGTTGGGGTTGACCTGTGCCGCTGCGGCAAGGTCACGAACGGAAGGGATCTTCCCTCCCGGGGGCAGTTCGCCCCGCAGGACCGCGCCCCGGATGTTCTCCATGATCTGCTGGTACACCGGACGGTCCCCTGAAAATTTCCAGTTCATAGGCACCTCCTCTGTGCTACTGTATTAGTGCATTAGTACAATAACACATTCATACAGACTTGTCAATCCCTTTTTTCATTTTCCCGGCTTTTTACGATAAGCTGGTAAAAGGGAATTTAGCTAACAAAGCCTTCCCCTTTGGGGAAGGTGGCCGAGCCTTAAGCGAGGTCGGAAGAGGCAAATACCGTTTCGCCGAGCTGCTTCTGTGTGTCCAAAATAGTTCCGC
Organism: Clostridiales bacterium; assembly: GCA_022772525.1. Taxonomy (GTDB): domain Bacteria; phylum Bacillota; class Clostridia; order Oscillospirales; family Oscillospiraceae; genus Faecousia. The sequence goes on along the minus strand of JALFAD010000004.1, from coordinate 24,360 downwards.
CCTCTTCCGCCCCCTGCGGGGGCACCTTCCCCAAAGGGGAAGGCATTACTCAGTTAAAAAACAATATTGTTGATTAAGAGTACCATGGAACGATACCGAGCAGTATCCAACGGTGTAACGAATACACATAGCCTTCGCACGCATTAGCAGCCCGCCCCGCGGACCAAAAGAAAATTCCATCTTCCTATTGTGCATCCGGCTTCTTTTTGCTATAATATAAGGAAAATGCTTATTATTGGATGTGTGCTAAGGTGAAATACGGAATTTGGAATGTGAAGCAGCCGGATATGGGGGCTGTGAACGCGCTGGTGGGCGCGGGCTACGCGCCGTTGTCCGCCATGGTGCTGGCCTGCCGGGGAATCGAAAACGGCGACCAGGCAAAAAAGTATCTGGATTGTAACGCCCCCCTTCTCGACCCGTTTCTGATGACGGATATGGATCTCGCCGCCGGGCGGGTGGCGCTGGCTATTGAAAAAGGGGAAAAAATTGCCGTTTTCGGCGACTATGACGTGGACGGCATTACCGCAACCTGTCTTCTGACGGATTTTCTGCGCCGCCACGGAGCGGACTGCGTCAGCTACATCCCCGGACGGCTGGAGGAGGGCTACGGCCTGAATCCCATCGCCCTGAATCAGCTCCACGCGGAAGGGGTCAAGCTCATTGTCACCGTGGACTGCGGCATTACCGCCGTTGAGGAGGCCAAGCTGTGCCGGGAGCTGGGCATGGAGCTGGTCATCACCGACCACCATGAGTGCAAGGACACCCTGCCCCAGGCGGTGGCTGTGGTGGACCCCCACCGGCCCGACGGCGGCTACCCCCACAAGAATCTCTCCGGCGTAGGCATCGCCTTCAAGCTGGCTGCCGCCCTGTGCGGCGATCAGGACGCGGTTCTTTCGGATTACGCCGACATGGTATGTCTGGGCACCGTGGCGGACGTCATGCCTTTACAGGGCGAAAACCGGGTCTTTGCCGCCCGGGGACTGGAATCGCTCTCCCACACCCGCCGTCCCGGCATCGCCGCCCTGATGGAAGAATGCGGCTGTGACCCAAAAACCGTCAATTCCTCCTCCATCGGCTTCATGCTGGCCCCCCGCATCAACGCGGCGGGACGGATGGGGCAGATCGATCTGGCGCTGGAATTATTCCTCACCGACGATCCCCAGCGGGCGTCGGAGGTCGCCAAGGCTCTGTGCAGTCTGAACCGGCAGCGGCAGGCGGTGGAATCGGAAATCTACCAGCAGGCCGTGTCCATGCTGCCCAATGGCAGGCCTCCGGAGGCCATCGTGCTGGCGGATGAAAGCTGGCATCAGGGCGTGGTGGGCATCGTTGCCAGCCGCATTGCGGAGGAATACGCCTGTCCCGCCTTCCTCATCTGTCTGGACGGCGACCACGGCAAAGCCAGCTCCCGCAGTCACGGGGGGTTCAATCTGTTCGCCTCCCTCACCGCCCTATCCCCGCTTCTCGAAAGCTACGGCGGGCACGAGCTGGCGGCGGGCTTTACCATCAGCCGGGAGAATATCCCCGAATTTCGCAAACAGGTCTGCGCTCTGGCGGCGAATTTCTATCAGGACGGCGTGCCCCGCACCAGCTTGGACATCGACTGCGCGATTCCGCCGGAGCTGCTGACCATTTCGGGCATCGATTCTCTGCGGGTGTTAGAGCCCTGCGGCAACGGCTGCCCCAAGCCGGTGCTGGCTATGAACAATCTGACCATCGAGCGCATCAGCATGGTGGGCGGCGGGCGGCATATGCGCCTGCGTCTGCGGTTCGGACGGCAGGTCTTTAACGCAATCTACTTCTCCGCCACACCCCAGAGCGCCTCCATCGCGGCGGGTGATGTGGTGGATGTGGCCTTCAACCCCCAGGTGAACGAATACCGCGGCGAGCGCACCGTGCAGATGAACGTGCTGGACATCCGGCCCAGCTGCCGGGCAGAGTGCTCCCCCGAAACCTCCCTCTACCACGCCCTTCAGCAGGGGCAGCACCTGTCAAAGGAAGCTGCCGCAGCGCTTCCCGACCGGGCCATGCTGGCGATGGTGTGGCGGTATCTTGCCTCTGTGGGCACGGACATTCAGGAATCTCCTCTGTGCCTGTGCCGCAAGATTGTCCGCTGGACCGGCAAGCCCATGAGTTTGGGACAGCTGAGCATCTGTCTGGATATTTTCCGGGATGTGGGGCTGCTGGAAATCACACGGCTGCACAAGTACATTTCCATCCGGCTGACCCCCGGAACCCAAAAGGCTGACCTGACCACCAGCCAAACCATGCAGCGCCTGCTGCGCGCGAAAGAGAGCTGAAAAGAAAATGGAAACCTTTGAAGAACACTATGCCGCCATGCAGTCCGCGATTTTGAAGCGGATGCCCGGTGCGGATATGCAGCTCATTGACAAGGCTGTGGACTACGCAAACGTTAAGCACAAGCTGCAAAAGCGTAAGGACGGCTCCCCCTACATCATTCACCCCCTTGCCGTTGCCCAAATCGTAGCAGAAATGGGCCTCGACCAGGACGCCGTACTGGGTGCGCTGCTCCACGACTGCATTGAGGACACCGACGCTTCCCACGAGGAAATCGAGAAAATCTTCGGCACCACCGTAGCGGAGCTGGTGGAGGGCGTCACCAAGCTGACCCGGGCCAATTTCTCTACCTCCGAGCAGGAGCAGATGGAGAACCTGCGCAAAATGTTCATGGCCATGTCCAAGGACATCCGGGTGGTGCTCATCAAGATTGCCGACCGGCTTCACAATATGCGCACCATGCAGTACCAGACCCCGGAAAAGCAGATCAAAAAATGCCGGGAGACCATGGATATCTACGCGCCCCTGGCCCACCGGCTTGGTATGCAGAAGATCAAGTGGGAACTGGAGGATATCGCCCTTCGGTATCTGGCGCCGGATTCCTATAACGAAATCATGAATTACCTGAACGCCCACAAGGAGCAGGACGAGGTGTTCATGCGCACCATTCAGGACAAAATCACCCAGCGTCTGTCCTCCGTGGGCATTCACAACAAGACCTACGGACGCATCAAGCACGTCTACTCCATCTACCGCAAGATGCAGTCTCAGGGCAAGACCATCGACGAGCTGTACGACATCTACGCCTTCCGGGTGATTGTGGACTCCATTCCCGACTGCTACAACGTGCTGGGCCACGTCCACGACCTGTTCAATCTGGTGCCCGGACGGTTCAAGGACTATATTTCCACCCCCAAGCCCAATATGTACCAGTCTCTGCACACCACCGTCATCGGCTCTCAGGGCATCCCCTTTGAGGTGCAGATTCGCACCTGGGAAATGCACGAAACCGCCGAATACGGCATCGCCGCCCACTGGAAGTACAAGCAGGGCACCGGCGCCGGCACGGAGAAGGACTTTGAATGGGTTCGCAGGCTTCTGGAAACCCAGCAGGATTCCGACGCCGAGGAATTCGTGCAGGACATGAAGATCGACATGTTCGACGACGAGGTCTTTGTCTACACCCCCAAGGGCCGCATCGTCTCCCTGCCCGCCGGCTCCACCCCCATCGACTTTGCCTATGCCATCCACTCCGGCGTGGGCAACGCCATGATCGGCGCCAAGGTCAACAACCGCATTGCCAATATCGACACCAAGCTGCGCAACGGCGACATTGTGGAGGTGCTGACCTCCAAATCCGCCAAGGGCCCCAGCCGGGACTGGCTCACCATCTGCAAGTCCAATCAGGCCCGCACCAAGATCAAGCAGTGGTTCAAAAAGGAGAAGCGGGAGGAAAATATTCTCCACGGCCGGGCCTCCTTCGAGGCGGAAATGAAGCGGGTGGGCCTGCCGCTGACCGCTGTCGCCGACCCGGAACTGGAACCCCACCTGCTGAAAAAGCTGGCCTTTGACAGCTGGGACGATATGTACGCCGCCATCGGCTACGGCGGCCTTACCGCTACCAAGGCCGTAGGCCGCATTCGGGACGATGTGAACAAGGCGGTGAAGGCCCAGGCCGCCGAGAAGCTGCCCGTCAGCCCTCTGCGGGTGCGCCCCGACTCTGACGCGGACCTTCTCAACCGCCACGCGGTCAACGGCGTCATCGTGGAGGACATCGACTCCTGCATGATCAAATTCGCCAAGTGCTGCACCCCCGTCCCCGGCGATGCCATTGTTGGCTTCATCACCAAGGGCTTCGGCGTCAGCATCCATCGGGCCGACTGCCCCAACGCCGCGAACCGGGACGATCCCCGGCAGGCCGCCCGCTGGGTGCGGGTGCGCTGGGCCACCCAGGAGGAGCAGCCCTTCGAGACCACGCTGGAGCTGGACTGCATCACGCGGGACGGTCTGGTGCTGGACGTGGCAACGGTCATGACCACCGCCCGGGTTCGGGTCAAGGAGCTGAACGCCAAGGATCTTCCCGGCGGACGCAGCACCATCATCATTCGTTTTGAGGTCAAAAATGTGGCGGAGCTGGATTCCATCCGCAAAAAACTGCTTTCTATCCGGGATGTAACCAATTCCCGGAGAGGTCAAAATTAAAGGCTCCCCTCAAGGGGAGCCTGAAAGGAGCGTATAGAATGCGAGCTGTACTCACAAGAGTCAAATCCGCCTCCGTCGCCATTGACGGTGAAATCGTGGGCAAGATCGGACAGGGCTTTCTGATTCTGCTGGGCGTCGGCCCCAACGATACGGAAAAGGAGTGCCGGTATCTGGCGGAAAAAGCTCTGGGATTGCGGATTTTTGAGGACGAAAATGGGAAAATGAATCTGGGACTGGACGCTGTCGGCGGCGAGGTTCTGGTGGTGAGCCAGTTCACCCTCTACGGCAATTGCCGCAAGGGACGCCGACCCAGCTTCACCGACGCGGCAAACCCCGAACTGGGTAGCGCTTTGTACGAAAAATTTCTGTCGGATTGTGCTGAGCTGGGCTATCCGCCCCAGCACGGACGGTTCGGCGCGGATATGAAGGTGGAATCCATCAACGACGGCCCCGTCACGTTGATTCTGGATACCGACCAGCTCATGGACACGCCGAGAAGATAAGGAGGGGCCTATGCTGCAAGTTCATGCTCTGACTTTGGGGGCTTATCAGGTCAACTGCTACATCATCCACGACGAGAAAAGCCCTTCCTGCTGCGTTATCGACCCGGGCTATGAAGCAGACACCATTGTGGACAAGCTCAGCCAGCTGGGGTTGACGTTGGAAGCAATTCTCTTGACCCACGGGCATTTTGACCATGTGGGAGCCGTCCGGGATCTGGCGGCGGACACCGGCTGTCAGGTCTGGCTGTGCGCGGACGACTTGGCTCTGCCAACGAATCTCACCGCCGGGCCGCTCTGCTACACGAATACCTACGCCGAAGGGACAGGGCTGCACCTTGCGGGGCTGGATATCTCAGTCCTGCAAACCCCGGGCCACACCCCCGGCTCCGTGTGTCTGCTGGCGGAAAACACGTTGTTCTCCGGCGACACGCTCTTTGCAGGTTCCTGCGGTCGCACTGATCTGCCCGGCGGCAGCTGGGAGCAGATGCAGTCCTCTCTGAAGCGGCTGGCGGGTATTGAAGCCAACCTGTGGGTGCTTCCCGGGCATGGGGAGTCTACCACACTGGATGAAGAAAAGCGGCATAATCCCTATCTGCACTAACTCCCGCGTTTCAACGCAGGGGGCGGCGTCCTCGACGCCCCCTACGGACAAAATGAGGAATCTCTATGAATTTGACACTCATCGGTCACGACGACCGTTACGCTGTGGAGCAGCTGCAAATGGCGCTGTTCCCGGATAACCCGGAGGGGCAGGCGGAATCCGCCCTGCACCGGGGAGGAACATACCTCACCGCCACCGCGAGAATCACCCTGAACGGCAAAACCGCCGCCGCCTCCCGCCGCCTGAAAGCCGCGGAGGAGACCGTGCGCCTGCGCCGCCGGGTTTTGCAGCAGAGCTACTACCTGGCCGCCCTTCAGCTGCTGCCGAAGGCTCCGGCATGGGGCGCACTGGCAGGTGTGCGGCCCACTAAAATCACAACCAAACATCTTTTGGAGGGCGGCACGCCAGAATCCGCCGAAAAGCTCATGAAGGACGTATACTTTGTGTCGGAGGACCGGCGGAAGCTGGCGGTAGACTGCTCTCTGTCCACCGTGAATGCCGTGAAGCGCATGGAGCCGGAGGACATTTCTGTCTATGTAGGCATTCCCTTCTGCCCCACCCGGTGCACCTATTGCAGCTTCGTCAGCCGCACCATCGGCAGGAAAACCGAACTTCTGGAGCCGTATCTCGCCGCATTGGAGCGGGAAATCCAGGTCACGGCTGAACTGATGAAGCACAGCGGCAGGCATCTTCGCACCCTGTACATCGGCGGCGGCACCCCCACCACATTATCCACAGCTCAGATGATTCGGCTGCTGGACACCCTGCGGGAATCCTTTGATTTTGACCGCTGCATTGAATTTACCGTAGAAGGCGGCCGCCCGGATACGCTGGACGTGGAAAAGCTCCGTGCCATTCGGGCGCATGGCGCCGACCGCATGAGCATCAATCCCCAAACCATGGAGGATCCTGTGCTCCGGGCCTGCGGACGGCCCCACAAAGCGGACGATGTGGTGCGGGCCTATCAGGAAGCCGTGGACGCAGGCTTTGCCGCCATCAACATGGATTTGATTGCCGGACTGCCTCAGGATGATTTTGACGGCTTCCGCCGCTCTCTGGACGCGGTTGCCGCCCTGAATCCCGCCAACATCACCGTCCACACCCTGGCTCTGAAAAAAGGAGCGGATTTGTTCGAAAAACGGGAGGGCCTGTCCACTGCGGAGGAGGTGGCCCGGATGGTGGACTACGCCAACCGCACCCTTCGCAGTCTCGGCTACAAGCCCTACTACCTGTACCGGCAGAAATATATGTCCGGCAGCTTTGAAAACGTTGGCTGGAGCCGGGACGGCCTGGACTGCCTGTACAATATTTATATGATGGAAGAGCTGCACACCATCGTCTCTCTGGGCGGCGGCGGAATGAACAAGGTCAATCTGCCCGACGGCACCCTCCGGCGCTTCCACAATCCCAAATTTCCGGAACAGTACATTGAAATGATTGATTCCGTCTGCAAGCAGAAAGAGGAACTGTTCGCCCTCATGTGAAGCGGAACAGCGCCAAATATCTTGTATCTCGTATCTTCTATCTGATTTGAAAGGTTGTTTTCATTGGACACATTAATTTCCAACGTCACCGCCGTGACCATGAATCCCCGGATGGAGGTCATTTTCGGTGCGTACATCGGCATCGACGGCGGCAAAATCGTCTCCATCAGCAAATCCGCCCCGGCCCAGCCGCCGAAAACCATCATTGACGGCACCGGCATGGTCGCCATTCCCGGCCTCATCAACTGCCACACCCATCTCGCTACCGCCGGGCTTCGCAGTTACACCGATGATTTAGGCAATACGGAAGCTTTGCAGGCGCTGCTCCAAAAAGAGGCCAAAATGGACTCCCGCAGCGCAAAGGCGGCGGCCCTGCTGGCAATCGCCGAATGCCTGCGCTTTGGCGTCACCTCCGTTTCCGACCTGTACTACTACCCCAGCGCCACCGCCGAGGCCGTGGCCCAGTCCGGCATCAAGGCCAATCTGGCCCTTTCCAGCTACCGCTTCATCGACCCCAACGAGGAGTTCGATTTTGAAACCGATGAGCAGTGTCAGGAGCTTGTCCGGGTGGTGGACCGGTGGAACGGCTTTGACGAAGGCCGCATCAAAATCGACGCAGGCATCTACGCCGAGTACACCAGCAACTATCGTCTCTGGGAAGGGCTTGCCGGCTACGCCTCCGAAAAAGGCATCGGAATGCAGCTGCATCTGGCAGAGACAAAGGGCGAGGTGGAATCCTGTCTGGAACGCACCGGCATGGGCCCCGGGGAGCTTCTGGACTGTCACAGTCTGTTCTGCGTCCCCGCCACCGCCGCCAGCTGTACATATCTGGAACCTCATGAGCGTAAACTGTTAGGGAAAAAGCACGTTACCGCCGTGGCGACTCCCGTTGCCGCCTACAAGTCCGGTCAGGCTTCCACCCCAATTCTGGAGTCCGTAAAGGCTGGCATGAACGTAGCCCTCGGCACCGGCGGCGCCATCGAGTGCGGCAATCTGGATCTGTTCGAGGTCATGCGCTTTGCCGCCATGGACGCCCGAAAGGAAAGCGGCGACAGCGCCGCCCTGCCCGCTTCCGCCGCCCTGATGATGGCGACCGTCACCGGCGCGCAGGCCCAGGGCCGGAACAAGGAATGCGGGATGCTGCAGGTGGGAATGGACGCGGACATTGTTCTCGTGGACTTCACCGCCCCCCACCTGATGCCCTGCCACAATGTGCTGAACGGCCTTCTCTGGTCCGCCAAAGGCGGCGATGTGGCTATGACCATGGTTCGGGGAAAAATCCTCTACCAGAACGGCATCTTCCCCACCATCGACTTAAAGGAAGTGGTGGAGGAACTGACCACCTACGCCATCCCCAAATTATTTGAGGAAACAAAATAGCGGCGAGTCGCCGCGGACAATACGTCACGAACGCTGGGCGATCATCCCCCATCCTTTGGGCCCCTCGGCCAGAGGTGCTTAGGAAGGTAAAGGGGAATTTATCGCACCAAAGCCTTCCCCTTTGGGGAAGGTGCCCCCGCAGGTGGGGCGGAAGAGGGCAGTAACATAGAAACCCTTCTTCAGCGTTTCGGCGAACTCGCAGGAGCCTCTTCCGACCTCGCTCACGCTCGGCCACCTTCCCCAAAGGGGAAGGCATTGCTCAGACAAAGAACAATATTCCTGAGCAGCTCCATTCGAGGGGCCCAAAGGATGTGCAACGACTGACTGGGTTCGTGACGCATTGTCAGCGGCCACTGGCCGCCGGTCGAGGGGCCCTAAGGATGTACGATGACCACTCAGTGTTCGTAACGCATTGGCTGGCCGCCCTGCGGCCCGCATTAACTGGCGGCCTTGCCGCCCCGAAAGGACGTTTTTCATGTCTGACGCTCAGAAAAAACAGAATTTTCTCCACGGCACTGCCCTGCTTGCCATGGCAACCGCCATTGTCAAGGTCATTGGCGCCCTGTATAAGATTCCCCTGAACGCCATCATTGGCGAGCAGGGCTTCGGCTATTTCAACACCGCCTACGATATCTATAACGTGCTGCTGATGATCTCCACGGCGGGCCTGCCCGTTGCCATGAGCCGCATGATCTCTCAGGCCAGCTCTTTAAAGCACTACAATCAGGTACGCCGCATTTATCACACCGCCCGGGGCATTTTCTTGGGGCTGGGCATTGCGGGAACCCTCCTCATGACGGTGTTCTGCCGGCAGCTGGCCCAGTTTCAGAACCAGCCCGACGCCTGGGCCGCCATTGGCTGTCTCGGCCCCTGCGTGCTGCTCATCTGCGTTATGAGCACCTTCCGGGGCTTCTTCCAGGGCCAGAGCAACATGATTCCCACCTCCATCTCTCAGGTCATTGAGGCGGTGGTGAAGCTGATTGTGGGCATGATCGCCGCCCTGTTCCTGCTGAAAACCACCGGCAGCGTACCGCTGGCAGCGGGCGGCGCGATCTTAGGCGTGACCGCCAGCTGTCTGGTGTCCTCCATTTACCTGTTCTGCTGCTTCCGCAAGAGCTATGTGTTCCTGCCTGTGACCACAGAGGAACCCCGCTCCTACTGGGATACCGCCAAAGGTCTGATGATGATTGCCGTGCCCATCACCGTTGGCTCCGCGATTTTGCAGTTCTTCACCATGATGGAGACGAAAATTTACATGGGCCAGCTGCTGAATCTGGGCTACACGCAAGGCGCCGCCGACACCATGCGGGGTATTTACGGCATGTGCCTGACCATCTTCAATATGCCCTGCGCCTTCATCACCCCCATCACCATCAGCATCATTCCCGCCATTACCGCCCAGCTGACCCTGTGCAACGACACGGAGGCCCGAAATACAGAGGAATCCGCCGTGCGGATTACCGGCCTGATCTCCATGCCCTGCGCCTTTGGCCTGGCCCTGCTGGCCCGGCCCATCACCGCCCTGCTGGGCCGGTACTCCGGAGCCAATCTGGACCTTGCCACCCGGCTCATGTTCGTACTTGCCGTGGCCATCGCCTTCAACGCCGTGGTCATGGTCACTACCGCCATCATGCAGGCCCATGGACACGCGGGCCGTCCCGTGACGAATATGCTCATCGGCGGCGTACTGAACCTCATCGCCGTGTATATTCTCACCGGCAATCCCCACATTAACATTCTGGGCACCCCCATCGGCATTCTGGTGTGCTATGTGTCCATCGGCATTCTGAATCTCTACTCCCTGCACACGCTGCTGGGCAATCCTCCCGCCGTGCTGAAAAACTTGTTGCGTCCCTTCCTCGCTGCGGCAATCATGGGCGTAGCCGTATACGGCGTCTATCGGGGTCTAACTCTGCTGGGTCTGGGCAGCCGTCTGGTGCTGTGCGCTCTGCCTGTAGTCATTGGCGTGTGCGTATACGCCTTCGCCGCCGTCAAGCTGAAGGCCATTACCCGGGCCGACTGTCTGCTTCTTCCCAAGGGCGCCAAAATAGCGAAGATCCTCAAATTGTAAGAAATTTTGGAAAAATCTCTTGCATTTTTCGGGAAGTTATGTTAAGCTAGTGACGATTTTTCCGTAGAAAAGAGGAATACCATTATGAATAAGACTGAACTGATTTCCGCCTGCGCTGAGAGCACGGGCCTGTCCAAGAAGGATTCCGAGCGGGTTCTGAACGCCGCTATCGACGCCATTACCGCAGCCCTCGTCAAGGGCGAGAAGGTGCAGATCTCCGGCTTTGGTATTTTCGAGACCAAGGATCGGGAAGCCCGCGTCGGCCGCAACCCCCACACCAAGGAAACCATTGAGATTCCCGCCACCCGTGTCCCCGGCTTCAAAGCCAGCAAGGCACTGAAGGACAGTGTTGCCAAATAAGCCATGCGTCTGGACAAATTTCTGAAGGTTTCCCGGCTCATCAAACGCCGCACCGTTGCCAACGAAGCCTGCGATAACGGGCGCATCAGCGTAAATGGCAGAGTGGTCAAGGCCAGCTATGATGTGAAGGTGGGCGACCGCATCGAAATCTCCATGGGCGTCCGCACAGTGGCTGTGGAGGTTCTGGCCGTGTCCGACAATGTCCGCAAGGATGATGCCGCCGGAATGTACAAGGAAATCTGACCTAAATGCCCGGGAGGCTGCCGTCTCCCGGGTCATTTCCGCGAAACAGCAGATTCCTTCCTCCCTGCCGAAGAATTTTCTTGACAGAATGCAGTATCAATGCTATAATGTCTCGCGTGGTGACGAGTTCACCGTGATATCCATGGGCCTTTAGCTCAGTTGGTCAGAGCCTCCGGCTCATAACCGGATAGTCCCGGGTTCGAATCCCTGAAGGCCCACCAGAAATGTTCAGGCCTTCGCCTTTTTATAATATACAGGGGTATAGCTCAATTGGTAGAGCGGCGGTCTCCAAAACCGTAGGCTCAGGGTTCAAGTCCTTGTGCCCCTGCCACTTTTCACAGAAAGTCGTCCGGTTTAGGACGACTTTTTTGTTATATATAAACAAAAAATCAGCAATAACTGAACAGTCGTTCGAGAACATCCGTTTGCCTTTCCCTATCTTTCCCTCCCTTTCCCGATCAATCTGTAATACGAATTGTAATAAACATTGTAATATTACAATCTCGTCCGACCCCCTTTGTGGTACACCTATTGCAGATTATTACATACCCAGATTGAAAGGAGAATTATTATGGGAGACAAGCAGCGGAGAGATTACGGTTCGGGGTCTATCTCTCAACGCAAGGATGGAACATGGACTGCTAGAATGATTATAGGAACGAACGAGGCTGGCAACCCACGCATCAAAGCTTTCTACGGAAAGTCAGAGCGAGAAGTCAAGAAGAAGATGAGGGAGTTCGAGAAAGAACTTCACAAGAACGACGGAACGGTTGTTCAAAAGAACACCGTGGAAACCTACATGCGTAACTGGCTTTATTCTGTGAAGTCGAACGAATTAAAACCTAAGAGCTTTGACCGTCTTGAACAGACCATCGTTTATCAGGTCATCCCTCACATCGGAAGCTTGCAGATTTCCGCTATCCAAGCGGATGATATCCAGAAAATGCTCAACACTCTTAAAGCCGAAGGCAAGTCCTACTCTACGATCAAGAAGGCATACGACGCGGTCAATGAGTGTTTCCGAACTGGTATGATAAAGAGGACTGTAACAGGCAATCCTGCGCTCGGAGTAGCCGTACCAGCCAAGAAAACCTTTACCAAGAGCAAGATTAAGTGCTATACGCTTACCAACACTTCCATTTCATCTCACCTCAATCCGGTTAGTCGATGTCGTTTCCGTGCTCGTCCAGCTTTCCAATTACTCGCACATCTCTATCTACCTTCGCGCACAGGGACGCAACATACGAATTCTGTTTATAACCATTGGTATACTTGTCCACCATCTCGTGGAAAGACTTGTATTCACGAACCGTCATTGTACCGTTTGCCAGAGCATTTTCGCCCGCCACTGTAATAGAGTGCCTGAGCTCAGTAATCTTTGTTTCACGCTGCTCATTAAGAGCTGCCATAATAATAGAGAGCTGGTCTTTCACGTCGGATATCGCTCCGGAGAACTGATCTTTTAATTCATTGATGGCCTCCGAGTTTTCCTCAACCTGTTTCTTTGTCAGGTCTCTATCTTCCCGAATGTTGTTGTATCCATCATACAGCTTAATCATCTGTGAAATAATCTTCCAGACACCGACGCCAATAACAGACATTGCGGTAAAGAATGCGATGATGCTACCGATAGGAATCTGAGATAACTGCTGCAAGATGGATGCGCTCGTAGATACTGTTTCACTGGTCATCTACCTGTTCACCTCCATCTTGATTTTCTTTCCTTGGGATTCCTAGATAATCTGTAAACTCTTCACTCGTCGCAATATCGCTAAAGGAAGCGTAATCCTTGAGGTAGATTACTCTGGCGTATTTTTTGCCCAGCATCAGATAGTCACTGTGTTTCTCGATAGAATCGGGGCAGATGTAATCCCGGAAGTCATGTCCCTTGCGCATCATGTCCTGCATATCAAAACGGAAGTTCACTTCTTCACCGTTGCGGTAGAAGTCATGGAGAATGCGAAGCCGCTCCGTTGCGTCGAGTTCCGTGGTTCTGGAACCAAGGGCAGCAAACTTGGCACTCAGCTCCGCACCTAAAAAAGAATAGCACGATCAAAGCAAGCCCCACAGCCTGCACAGCACCATGGATGCTAACCATGACATTCCAAATGCTGCCGCCCTTGAATGCCTGCGGGGACTGTGTGACCAGTGTCCAGATTTCCGCCAGCTTTTCATTCCATGTTTCCAGCGCATTTTGCAGGTTCTGGACAACCCAATTATCTGACAATTCGGATTCCTCCTTTCCCTCTCCGAGCCTTGCGGTTCGGAGAGGATTGGTTGTTAAGGTTAGCCTGTAATCAGCGTCAGAATCTCCTTTGCAAAGGTGATGATGACACCGCCAGCCAGAGTCATGAAGCCGTTGGAGCGCTGGGACGGGTCATGGGACTGAAAAGACAGACCCACCTGCACAATGCCCCAGCCCAGCAGGATCATGCCCACCGCACGAATCATCCCGAAGATAAAATCGGACAGGTTGTTTACTACCGTCAGCGGGTCACCAGCAGTAGCGGAAGCGCTCACCGGCAGCAGCAGGACACACAGGCTCATGGCACCCACGACGGCGCAGTAGCGGCGGAAGCCCTTCTTCACATGGGAAGGCATGGGCAGCTTCTGGGTATTCTTTTCCTTCTTGGCGTTTACGATGTTCTTAATAATGTTCTTCATTGTGTTTTCCTCCATTTAGTAGTTCCGCTTCAATTTCTTCGTCAGAAAGAAGCTCAAATTCCATTTCGGACAGGTTGATAAATCTCGTTTCCGCACCGGAAACGGTGGACAGGGACAGGCTTCCCACGGACAGCTCTGTGCCGCCGTGGACATATGGCGCACCTCCTTTCTCCGGAGTATACTTGACATTGGGGTGGTTCAGCAGGTCATACTTTTCGTCCATGATGGGCATTTCGCCACGAATGAATAGCAGCGCATAGCGGTTATCCAGCATCCGCACCTCCGCCGCATCCAGCAGCTCCCGCCCGGTGATCTGCCAGTTGGTGGAATAGTTGCCGCTGCGCCCGGAGCTTTTTCCGTAGGTGTTCAGGTCGATTGTTTGTTTGCCCAGGTAGGATTCCGCAATCATCTTGTGGGTGCCGGTTTCGTTGCCGCCCAGATACAGAAATTCATCGCAGTTGCCCAGAATGGATTCCCATTGCTTTTCAAACAGGTTCTTGAGCTGGGCAATATTCTGAATGATGATGGACACGAACACATTCCGGGATCGCATGGTCGCCAGCAGCTTGTCAAAATCGTCGGGCAGGCTCACATTGGCAAACTCGTCCATGAGAAAATGGACGGGAACCGGCAGCGCACCCTTGTACTTATCGTCCGCCAGACGAAATAGCTGCTCAAAGGTGCAGTTGTAGACCATACTGACCAGGAAATTAAAGCTCACATCATGGTCGGGAATCAGGGCAAACAGAGCAACCTTCTTCTCTCCCAGCGATGCCAGTTCCAGCTCATCTGTGGCCGTCAGCGCCGCAACGCTGGCAAGGTTGAACTTTTCCAGTCTCGCCGCCAGGGTGATCTGAATGGATTTCAGAGTCTTGGCAGAGCCGGAATGGTAGTCCTTGTAATACTTCACGGCGATGTGATCGGGATTTCGCATTTCCAGCCGCTCAAACAGCTCGTCCAGCGGGGATTGATAGGTGTCATCATCCTCCCGCACTTCTCCCGCCCGGAGCATTTCCATGACCATGGGGAAATTCTGTTCCTCCTCCGGGGCTTCGTAGAGGAGGTAGAAGATGATAGCGGACAGCAGCATAGAAGCCGCCGTGTCCCAGAAGGGGTCATTGGACTGGCTCCCCTTGGGGGTGGTGGCTTTGAACAGGCTGGTGACCAGCTTCTGGACATCGTTATCCGTTTCCAGATACGCAAAGGGATTGAAGCAGTGGCTTTTCTCCATACTGAGCAAATCCAGCACCTTAATCTCATAACCCCGCATTTTCAGGAAGGTGCCCGTCATCCGCAGCAGCTCCCCCTTGCAGTCAAGGACGAAATAGGAAGAACAGGCTTGCAGCAGATTGATCAGCGCATAGAACCGGCTCTTACCGGAACCACTGCCGCCAACCACCACAGTATTCAGATTGCGGCGGTGCTTTCTGCCGTCCAAACCCATGCGGACATGCTTGGTGAAAACCTTGTTAGCCTCCGGGATCTTTGCCTGATACTTCTTATTCACGGCGGTGGCGCTGCCCCATTTTGCAGAACCATGTTCCTCACCCCTGCGGTAATTGCGCCGGGAGGACAGAGCCACACCGATTCCCAATCCATAAATGAGCAGAAAAATAAGGACAGTTTTCTTGCTGTCCTCACATAGCTCGATATGAAAGGGATGCTCCATTGCTGCCGGGAACTGCGCCACAATTTCCATAAGACCGCCGGACACAAAGGGGGCTATCAGCAGGGCCAGCCACACCACCGGGAAGATACCAAGGACACACAGGATTTTTATGGTGCGCCGTTCATCGTTCTTCACGGGACTTACCCCTTACCTTTTTGGTGGGTGCGTCAATGGCTTTCAGAAGCACCTCGTCCACAATGTCGGTGGGGCGCTCCTCGCCAATCAGGTCATTGCGCATTTCATTCAGGGCATTGATGACCACCCCATGCTCGTACTTATCCAGCTCCAGGACACGCTTTTCTTCCTTTGCCATACATCACCGCTCCTGTTCCTTGGCTTTGGGAGCACGGTTTTGCTCCAGAGCGCGGTACATTCTGGTGGAGATCTGATTAGCGGTATCCCGGATTTCTGTCAGAGTCTCCCGCACCTGTTGAGGGTTACTCTCCCGCAAGGACGCAGGCAGGCGGCTGAAGTTGTATGGCACGAAAAGCCCATTTCCAAAGCTCACGGAATCATTGACACAGACCTGGCAAGGGATAATTTGGAGAATGACATTCCTTTTGCAGATTTGCAAGATCTGTGATTCCCAGTGCAGGGCACAAAAAAACGTGCCCTGCTCATAAGCCATTTCTACAGTGAGGCAGAGATTTATGTGCTGGAAACAAAATGACCGCCTGCTGTTGAAAAACGTGAGCAGCTATGATACATTTAGATGTAGTTCACCGGGGCTGCAATAACTTTCATAATCAGTTCATCAACGCAGTCAGCAAAACGCTCCTGCTGAATTAACTTGTTCTTCAGTGCCACCAGGCTTTTCAGCAAAATACTGTATTCCTGATTGTCCAGATATAGGTAGTATTTCTTTCTCAACATGCGGGATTCCTCCAAATATGTCATTTTCTTACCTGTCAACTGTTTCATGGAAAGGGTGCTTCTCGTACCTGCTGTGCAGCGTTTTGACATTGATTTTTCCCTTATTTTTCCCTTACAGGGGTAACATGGGGTAACATTTGAGGGTATAAACTAATAGATAAAAGTGCGGAAAACATACCTATTTAGCATAGAATAGCAAACTTTAACAGCACATAACAGAAAACCACTACAATTCAAGTCCTTGTGCCCCTGCCAAAAGATCCACCAGCATCCGCTGGTGGATCTTTTTAATTCATACAAGAACCTGGGCGTTTTCATTCGGTAAAGTGTTTTCTGTAATGAAGCATCCGATATTCCGTGGGTGTGCATCCGCTGATGGTTTTAAAACAATCCGAGAAATGGCTGTGGGAAGAGAAGCCAAAATATTGCGCAATTTCGGAACAGCTGAAATCAGTATAGATAAGCATACTTTGCGCTGTTTGTATTTTTTTGTGCCTGATATATTCAGACACACCCATGCCTGTTTCTTTCTTGAAAAGCTTGCAAAAATAGGTTCTGTCAAGCTCTAAATAATCCGCAACGTCAGAAGTTGTCAGCGGAGCATGAAGATTATCCGAGATGTAGTCCATAGCTTTTATGCAATGAATGGACATTTTCTCCCTTGAAATCCCTTTTTTCATACGCTCTGCATATTCAAGCACCAACTCCTCATGCAGCGCGTGCAGTTCATCCATGGATACCGCTTTGTCAGCACGTTTGATATAAATATCGCTCAGCATATACGAAATGCGCTCGTCAAGCCCGCCTTCAATGCAGAATCTGGAAATCATGGCGGCAGTAACCACCAAATGATACTTAAAATTCCGCAATGGGTCTTCGGATAATTCTCCCCGTTCCGGGGCGGCAATTCCCGGTATTCCCGGATCATTTAACGCTTCCATCAGTCTTTCTGTGTCGCCCGACTGAACAAGCTGATAAAACGCCAGCTCCGTATCATAGGTCGGATGACGCAAACCGGATTCCCGCTGAACAAATCTTTTGAATACAAGCTCTTTGCCGGTATCGTTCTTCATGGTAACACCTCAAATCTGATAAAAACACCACACATATTGTATCGCATTCCGCAGGCAAATGCTATACTGAAATTGCAAAAAAGGAATATGGAGGGCGTATTCTATGAAAAAACTGCTTGGTTATCAGAAGGGCGTTAATCTTGGCGGCTGGCTTTCTCAGGGAAAGCTGGAAAAAGAGCATCTGGACACCTTTATCACGGAAAAAGACATCGCCGTAATCGCTTCATGGGGATGCGACCATGTAAGGCTTCCTGTGGATTTTGAGAATATTGAAAATACGGACGGTACGGAAAATGCAGCAGGATATACCTGTATTGACAACTGCATTGCATGGTGCAGAAAAAACAACCTGAACATTGTGCTGGATCTTCATAAGACATTTGGTTACATTTTCGATGATGCCGACTATTCCGCAGACTTCTTTGACAGTGCAGAGCTTCAGGCCAGATTCCTCAGACTGTGGGATACGCTGTCTGCAAGATATGCCGGGCATTCTGACATGATGATGTTTGAAATGCTGAATGAGGTTGTCAGCTTTGATGTTGCCGATAAGTGGAATGAAATTGCCCTGCGCTGTATTGCAGCCATCCGAAAAAATGCTCCCACAGTCAAGATCCTGTTTGGCGGAGTGGGTTACAGTGCAGTCAACGCCGTAAAGTACCTGGCAGACCCGGTTGATGAAAATATTGTTTACAATATTCATTGCTATGAGCCGTTGGTTTTCACGCATCAGGCGGCATATTGGGTTCAGGACATGCCTTCCGATTTCCACATCGGGTACCCCGGAAGCATTGACGAATACAATGCGGCGATGCAGCGCATCAGCAGCACAAAGGGCGGCGCGTTTCACGATGACGACGCAGCGATCACCGAATTAGGCACACCGTTCTTTGAGAAGCTTTTTCAGGAGGCGGTTGCGGTCTGCGAGAGCAGGAATGTATCCCTCTACTGCGGCGAATATGGCGTGATCGATCAGGCCCCGGTAGCAGATACGCTTCGCTGGTACAGGGATATCCACGACGCATTTGAAAAATATGGAATTGGCAGAGCGGCATGGACATATAAGGTGATGGATTTCGGACTGTCTGATGATCGGCTGAAGGATGTTGTTTCACAGTTGACAGCGCTTTTGTAATGGTATTTTCCCGTCCTGAACAGCCAATCCCCTCCGGCAGCTGCCGGGGGGCTGTCTCCGCGCCTGCGGCGAATCAGCAGCCGAGCTTCTCCTGCTTTCCGGCAAAATCCGCAGCCCGGCCAGCGCCCCTGCCGAAAGCTGAGTTGCGCGGTTTTCATTGACAAACAAAACGCTTCCTCTTATAATGGGTGCAGACATAAAACGCCTGCAATAGAGGAGCGAATTCCATGACAAGAGGCTTTATCACCATCGCCACCGGACGGGATCAATACTACGAAATGGCAAAAAATCTGGTGCTGTCCTACCGCCTGTTCTGCGGCAATCCCTGCCCCTTCGCGATTCTGTGCGACAGGGAAAACGAATACACCGGGGTCTTCGATCAGGTGATTCTCTTCCAGCCCGGCCCCCGGCCCTTCTTTAACAAGTTCGAGCTATTAAAGCGCGCGCCCTTTGATGAGACCATTTTTATCGACGCGGACTGTCTGGCTTATGCCGATTTGAACGACTTCTGGGATTACTTCGCCAGCTCTGACGATTTCTCCGGCTGCGGCACCAATTACCCTATCGATTCCGAAAAGGGGCTGTTTCAGGACGGAAAAATCGGGCAGTACAACGGCAGAGTCCATTGGAAACCGGATATCTGCGGCGGACTGTACTTCATCCGCAAAGGTCCCGCCTGCGATGCTCTCTACGACGAGTGCCAGAACATCGCTCGGCACTACGATGAATACGTTTGGCCCGATTTCTGTGCGCCCTACGCCGATGAAACCGTGCTCTGCCTTGCCATGGCTGTCCATGGGATGCACGCCATGGACGCCGACCCCGCCAACTACGGTCACCCCTGGGAAGCTACCGAAATGGATCACGACATCTTCACCGGCAAGTGCACTTATGCTACTGAGTGGCACCCCAAGGTTGCACAGGGCCATCTTGTCCATTTCGGCACCCGCTACTGTGCGAAGCCGCCCTATCTGTTTGAAGTGGAAAAGATGAACCTGATGCTGAAAAAGGGCCTGCGGCCCAGCAAGTCCGGCGTGGACCTGAACCCCATCGACACGCTTCTGTACCGCTGGAAGCTGCGCTATTACTGGCTCCAGCTGAAAGACCTGTCTTGCCGTGCGGTGCGCAAGCTCTGGCGCATTCTCACCCACACACCCCCCGCCGACTGATGCAAAGCCCGCCGCTTCTTCGCGGCGGGCTTTCCCGCAGAAAATGCAGTTTACTTTTGGGGAAATCCATGGTAAAATTGCAGAATATGGGGAGGGAACTGCCATGACCATCATCGTGACCGGCGGCGCCGGATTTATCGGTTCCAATTTTCTTTTCCATATGCGCAAGTCACACCCGGACTAACCGGGAATGGTGGGAGACGATTGGTTCCGGAGAATATCAGAACTACTATGAAAAAATGTACGCAAATCGCTGAAATTGAGAGGTTTTGATCATGTTTCAGATCGACTACAGCTATCTTCGCCCCAAAAAAGCCCAGTGGCTGCGCAAGATGTACGACACGCCGTTTTCCGAAAAGCAGTCCCTCGCGGTATGGCAGGGCAAAAACGCCACCATTCTGCCTCTGCGGGAGGTTGTGAACGAGGGCTTGCTGTTCGGACTGGGCGGCGTGGCGGATGAAAACGGGCAGTATGTAGAACTGTCCGGGTTCCCGGAGCGCGTCGGCAGGGGCTATGCCTTTGAAAATCCCGCCTACCGGGACGAGAAGGTGGTCTACTGCGGGTATCTCGTCAACCACTGGGGCCATTTTCTGGTAGAGGCCGTGAACCGACTGTGGTACGCCCTGAAGGATGACCGGACGGTTGATAAATACGTTTTCTTCATCGATGAGGGTCAGGAGCGGGAAATCAAAGGCAATTACCGGGAATTTTTCCAGCTGTTGAAGATCTGGGACAAGCTGGAGATCATCAATAAGCCCACCCGCTACCGGGAGGTTGTTGTGCCGGAAATCGCTTTCCAGTGTATGCACTTCTATTCTCCGGAATATCTGGCGATTTTTGATGCCGTGGCGGACAATATTACCGTTGACCCGGCGTGGGAAAAGGCCGACAAAATTTACTTCACCCGCAGCAGCTTCGCCAAGGGCAACGGCTTTGACTTTGGCCTTGATTGCCTCGATAATTTCTTTCAGCGCAACGGCTTTCTGATTCTGGCGCCGGAGACCATCACCCTTTCTCACCTGATCTACCTGATTCGTGGGGCTTCCGAAATTGCCACCATTTCCGGCTCCGTCCACCACAATATGCTCTTTACGAAAAATGGGCAGAAGCTGACCATTGTGGAGCGGCTGATTATTAACGACGACCATCAGGTGGGCATCAACCAGATGCGGCAGCTGGATGTGACTCCCATCGATGCCAACTTCCACCTGTACCCCATCGACACCACCGGCCCGCTGATGGTGGGCTGCAACCACATTCTGGACAGGTTCATCGCAGACAAGGGTCTGCTGCCCCCGGATGACGTTTACCGGAGCAAAGCCTACCGGGATCGGTGCTTCAAGGGCTACATGGCCTCCTATCAGGACAACTACCGCTACCGCTGGCATATGGAGCCGTGGTACCCGGAAATCTGCGACTCCCTGTACGAAGCCTACGAGGACAACTACCCCTACTTTAAAGAATATCTGGACGGCGAAAAACCCTTCCTCCGGGAACACTATTTCCAGCTTCACTACTGGAAGCAGTTTATCAAGCGGCTGATTCACTATCACCGGTAAGAAAGAGGCTCCCATGAACATTGACTACCAATACCTGCGCCCGGAGAAGGCGAAGGCTCTGAAAAAATGGTACGACGACCCTGTGGAAGTGCGGGAGAAGCCCGCCCTCTGGCAGGGCAAAGATGCCGCGATTCTCCCCCTGCGTCGGGGCTTCGGTCTGCTCTTCGGCAAGGGCGGCGTGGTGGATGAAAACGGGAACTATGTGGCCCTTTCCGCCATCCCCGGGCGGGTGGAGGGAAGCTACCCGGTGGAAGCCCCGGAATACCACGATGAAAAAGTGGTCTACTGCGGCTATCTCGTCAACCACTGGGGCCACTTTCTCATCGAGGGCGTGACCCGGCTGTGGTATTTTCTGGAAAACGACCCCACCATTGACAAATACGTTTTCTTTCTGGATGAAAACGAGGAGCGGGAAATCCGCGGCAATTACCGAATCTTTCTGGAGCTGCTGAAAATCTGGGACAGGCTGGAGATTATTAACAAGCCCACCCGTTACCGGGAAGTGATTGTGCCGGAGCTGGGCATCCATATGCGAACGGCCTACACCCCCAAGCTGCTTCGGGTCTTTGACGCCGTGGCGGACAGCGTTGTGCCCCAGCCCGACTGGGACACCCCCCAAAAAATCTATTTCAGCCGCAGCCAGTTCAAAAAGGGCCAGCCCTTTGAATTTGGCTTTGACGCGCTGGACAATTTCTTTGAAAAGAACGGCTACACCATTCTCTATCCTGAGAAGGTGCCCCTTGACCGGATGATTCACTACATCCGAAACGCGGAGGTGGTCGCTTCCCTGTCCGGCTCCCTGCCACACAATATGCTGTTCGGCAAAAACGGGCAAACCGTGGAGATCGTGGAGCGGCTGGTCATCAGCGACGACAATCAGACCGATGTGAACCGGATGCGGGATCTGAACGTAATTTACATTGACGCCAATATTCCGATCTACCCCATCGATTTTGTGGGCCCCTTCATCATGGGTTACACGCCGGAGCTGGAACGGTTCGCCAAAGACAATGGATACCAGCCGCCGGATGGACGTTTCCTGACGGAAAAGCACTACAAGCGCTGTTTTGTCAGCTATATGAAGGCCTATGCCGACCTGTACCGCTACAATTGGTTTCAGGACAGCTGGTACGGCCCCTTTGCCGATTCCCTGTACGAGGGCTTCCGGGCGGGCCATGCCTTCTTTGGGGACTACCTGGACGGGAAAAAGCCCTTCCGCTGGCATCACTATTTCGAGCTGCACTATTGGAAGCAATTTGTCAAGCGGCTTCTGGACGTAGATAAATAATCTTTTCCCTTGCTTTTTCTCGCAAGATATACTAAAATAGCCCCATGGATTTATGGATTCTGCTAAGGAAAGGACAGAAACAGCATGTCTACCATTCAAGTGTTAAAGCCCAAATTCCATATTGACGAGTGTCTGGCGCAGATTCGGGAGTGTCTGGAGAAGGGCTGGACCGGTTCCGGCTTCAAGACCGTCGAATTTGAGCAGAAGTGGAAGGAGTACACCGGTCACCCTCACGCCTGCTACCTCAACTCCAACACCTCCGGCCTGCATCTTGCCACCAATATTCTCAAGCGCCGCTACGGCTGGCAAGACGGCGACGAAATCATCACCACCCCCGTGACCTTCGTCTCCACCAACCACGCCATTCTCTATGAAAACCTGAAGCCCATTTTCGCCGACGTGGACCAGTACCTGTGCCTTGACCCGGCGGACGTGGAGAAAAAGATCACCGACAAGACCCGGGCCGTAATGTTTGTGGGCTACGGCGGACGGGTAGGCCAGCTGGATAAAATTCTGGATATCTGCAAAAAACACGGCCTGCACCTGATTCTGGATGCCGCCCATATGTCCGGCACCCGTGTCAACGGCGTGACCCCCGGCACCTGGGAGGGCGTGGACGTGGCGGTCTACTCCTATCAGGCCGTAAAAAACCTGCCCACCGGCGACAGCGGCATGATCTGCTTTGCCGACGGCGAGCTGGATGCCGAGTGCCGCAAGGTCTCCTGGATGGGTATTAACAAGGACACCTACGCCCGTACCAGCAGCGAGGGCACCTACAAGTGGAATTACGGCGTGGACTACGTGGGCTACAAGTACAACGGCAACGCCATTATGGCTGCCATTGCTCTGGCCCAGCTGCCCTATCTGGACGAAGAAAATGTCCGCCGCCGGGAGATCGTCAAAATGTATGACGAAGCGTTCTCCAAGAATGCCAAAATTCAGATCATTCCCGCCCCCTACCCTGAGGAATGCTCCTACCATATCTACGAAATCGCCGTGCCCGACCGGGAGGCCCTGCTGGCGGAGCTTGCGAAAAATGACATCTACGGCGGCGTCCACTACCGGGACAACACCGAGTTCTCCATGTACACCTACGCGCAGGGCACCTGCCCCCACGCCCACGAAATCACACAGCACATCATCACCATGCCCCTGCACCTGTACCTGACCGACGAGGATGTTCAGAAAATCATCCGGGTGGTGAACGATTTTGTGAAATAAGGGGGAATAAATATGCTGTTTTTACAGTATCCCCCCTGCTCTACCTGCAAGAAAGCCAAGGCCTGGCTGGACAGCCACGGCATCGCCTACGAAGCCAGACACATTAAGGATCAGAACCCGACCTATGAAGAATTGTCCCGGTGGCTGGAAATCAGCGGCCTTCCGGTAAAGAAGTTCTTCAATACCAGTGGACTGCAATACAAGGCCCTCGGACTCAAGGACAGACTGCCTGCCATGTCCGTAGAGGAGCAGCTGCGGCTGCTTTCAACCGACGGAATGCTGGTGAAGCGGCCCATTGTCGTCACCGACGACGGCAAGGTGCTCACCGGCTTCCGGGAAGCCGAGTGGGAAAGCACCCTTCTATAACGCAAACGGCGCACCAGCTCAGGTGCGCCGTTTGTGTATGATTCCGAAATCCGAATAGTACGCTAAAGGGGAATTTAGCGGATTAAGACCTTCCCCCTTCGGGGGAAGGTGGCACGGCGTAAGCCGTGACGGATGAGGGGTCTCCCGGAAGAAGAATTGGCCTGTTTTCCCCTCATCAGTCAGAAATCAAAGATTTCTGCCAGC